>RFGE01000120.1 GCA_003696105.1 Deltaproteobacteria bacterium
CGTCGACGTCGTCGGCCGGAGCGAGTTTCAGTGTCGCGACAAGCGGTGCGCAACGCTGTGCACGATCGAAAAGACGATGGTGTCCGTCCGCGGCGCGCGGAAGACGGTCGTGTCGGGCGGCGCGTGCCCGAAGTTCGAGGTGGCCACCGCCACTCGCCCGAAGTTGCCGGTCGATGCGCCGAGTCCGTTCGACGAACGGCGCGCAGCCGTCGACCGATACGCCGCGCGCGGCGGCGACGGGCCGGTCGTCGGCGTGCCCGCGGTGGGGGCGCTCGTCGGCTACCTGCCGTGGCTCACCACGTTGCTGGCAGAACTCGGGTTGCGCCCGCGCGTGCTCGAACCCGGCGCGCAGTCGCTCGCCGACGGCGAGCAGCGATGCTACTCGTTTGACGCGTGCGCGCCGGTCAAGGTCGCGCACGGCGTCGTCGACGCCGAGGTCGACCGGGTGTGGTTTCCCAAGCTCGTCACGCTGCCCGACCGCGACGGCGGCGGCGGCAAGACCTGCCCGATGGAGCAGGGGCTGCCGGACATGGTTCGCGCGTCGCTGCGCGCGCGCGGCCGCGACGTTCACGTCGTCACCGTCGCGCTCCCGCTCGGGCACGGGTGGAGCCATCCGCGGGTGGCGGCGGCGGTGGCGCGCAGTGCCGCGGTCCTCGGCGGCTCGCTGGCGCGCGTGCCGGCGGCGCTGCGCGCGGCGGCGCGCGCTCAGCGGGCCTACGAGGTCGAGCTTGCCCGCATCGGCCGGCGGGCGCTCGCGTTCGCGCGCGAGCGGTGCGTGCCCGCGGTCGCGGTGTGCGGCAACCTGCACGTCATCCACGACCCGGTGGTAAACGCCGGCATCCCGCGCGTACTGCGCGAAAACGGCACCATCGCTGTGCCGATGGATTGCTATCCACTCGGCGCCGACGTCCCCGCGCTCGAGCGCGCCGCGTGGGCCGAAACGCGCCGTGCGCTGCGCGTCGCGGTCGACGCGCGCCGCCGGGGCGACGTGTTCCCGCTGCTCATCACATCGTTTGGCTGCGGCCCCGCGTCGTTTGGCGAGCAGGTGTTCGACGACCTGCTGCGCGGCTACCCGCACGCCGTGCTCGAAAGCGACGGACATGGCGGTACGGCCGGCTACGTGACCCGCGTCCAGGCGTTTTTGCACTCGGTGCGCAAATACGCGGGCGGCGCGTCGCCGGTGCCATTTTCGCGCGTTCGCCGGCTCGAGCCGCTCGCCAACGAATCGCTCGCGCGCGAGCGCGACACGCGGTTCATCACCATCGCGATGGGCGACGGGTTGTCGCCCATCCTCGCCGCGGCGCTGCGCTCGTATGGGTTCGACGCCGTCGCGTCCGGCCCGCCGGACGCCGAAGCGCTCGCACTGGGCCGCCGCGACTGCTCGGGCAAGGAGTGCCTGCCGTACCAGCTCGTGTGGGGATCGTTCCGCAAGCAACTCGAGCGCGAGCCGCCGCGGCGGCGGACGGCTCTCGTCCAGGTGTCCGGCGACGGCATGTGCCGCAACTGCATGTTCTCGGTCAAAGACCAGATCACGCTCGAGCGGATCGGGCTCGACGATCGCGTCACCGTGCGGCACGTCGCGCAGGAGCCGTGGCTGGGTCCGGCGCACTTCGCCAAGGTGTGGGTCGGCGTGACGGCGTGGGACATCCTGCACCAGCTCGCGGCGTACACGCGCGCGGGCGAACGCGACGCGGGGGCTGCCGACGTGCTGTCCGCCCGCTACTGCGCCGAGGTCGAGCGGATCATGGAGCGGCCGGGCCGGCGAGGCGCCGCCGGCGTGGTCGATCTGGCGCGGTGCCGGCGCGAAGTCGAGGCGCTGTTGCGGGACGCCGCCGGCGCGTTCGCGCGGATCGGCGCGGACCGGCCGAGCGGCGACGGCCGCACCGTGCTGCTCAGCGGCGACATCTACGTACGCCTGGATGCGTTCGCGAGCGACGACGTGGCGCGCCGGTTGGCGGCGCGCGGCCTCCGCGTGATCGTCGAGCCGATGTCGGTGCTGGCCGAGTACGCGGCGTCCGAGCGCATAACGGACCTGTTCGGCCTGCCGACGTCGCTGGTGGCCAACGCGGTCGCTCGCCAGCAGCTCGTGTCGATCCGCCGCGCGCTGTACGCTGCGGTCACGCCGCTGCACCCGTGGCTGCCGGTCGTCGACGTGCGCGACCTGCGCGCGGCGGCGCGCGGTCACGTCGACCGCTATCCGATCGGCGAGGCTCCCGTGACGGTCGGCAGCGTGCTGCACCACTGGCGCCGCCACACGTGCGACGGCGTCGTCATCGCCAGCCCGTGGGGCTGCGGTCCGGCCCTGGTGAGCGAGAGCGTGTTGCGCCATCTGGCGGACATCCCGATGTTGTTCGTGTACTGCGATGGCTCGCCGATCGACGACCGCCGACTCGACGCGTTCGCGTTCCAGCTGCGCCGCCGGCCCCCGCGCGCCGCGGGGGGCGCGCGATCGCGGCCGGAGCCGCGCCGCCGCGCTGCCGTCGATGTATAGAAAATATCTATCGCGCGATAGAAACAATCGATTTGCGTCGCACGGCGGCTGGCGTAGATTGCGGGCATGAAACACCGAGTACCCGATGTCGTGTTCAAGACCCGCGTTCGCGACGAGTCTATCGGCGGAGACAATCCGTTTCGCTGGCAAGACCTCTCGACCCAGGACGTCTTCGGCGGCAAGCGCGTCGTGCTGTTCGCGCTGCCGGGGGCGTTCACGCCGACCTGTTCATCCACTCACTTGCCCGGCTACGAGGCCAAGCACGACGAACTCATCGCGCTCGGGATCGACGAGGTGATCTGCCTGTCGGTCAACGACGCGTTCGTCATGTACCAGTGGGGCAAGCACCTGGGCATCCAGAAGGTGTTCCTGCTGCCCGACGGCAACGGCGAGTTCACCCGCAAGATGGGGATGCTCGTCGACAAGAGCAACCTCGGGTTCGGCTATCGCTCGTGGCGCTACTCGATGGTCGTCGACGACGGCGAGATCGAGCAGATGTTCGTCGAACCCGGGTTTTCCGACAACTGCCCGACCGACTCCTTCGAGGTGTCGGACGTCGACACGATGCTGAACTATCTGCGGTCGAAGCGCTAGGAGGCTGTTGCGCATAGCCGCTGGCTGCGGTCGCGATCTGCGGGCGATCTTCGGCGTACGTCCTCGCGCCCTTCGGTACCGTATGTTGATACGCGCC
>RFGE01000121.1 GCA_003696105.1 Deltaproteobacteria bacterium
GCCCGCGATCGCAACCGGCTGCGCGGCCCGTAGCGTCTCGCGATCGCGACCGGCTGCGCGGCCCGTAGCGTCTCGCGATCGCGACCGGCTGCGCGGCCCGCGGCGTACCGCGATCGGGACCGGCCGCCCGGTTCTCGGCCTGCCGCGCGCGGCCGCGCCACGGCGGGCGCTCACCCACCGGTCTGCGCCGCGTGCCAACCGGGAAGATCGCGCAGGCTCGCGAGGACCGCGTCCGGGGCGCATGCGGCGAGATCGCCGGCCTCATAGCCGCCGGTCGGCACGCACACGGCGCGGCAGCCGCACGCGCGCGCGGCGGCGACGTCGCGCGGCGTGTCGCCCACCACCACGAACGCGCTCGCCGGTAGGTCTGCGGCCACGGCCCGGCGGGCCCGCTCGATCGCCGCCGCGACCAGCGCCGCGCGGTCCGGCGAGTCGTCCCCGAAGCCGCCGAACGCAAACGTCTCCCACAGGCCGATCCGCGTGAGTTTGAGGCGCGCGGCCTCCCTGACATTGCCCGTGGCCAGGCCGACCGGCACCCCGGCGGCCGCCAGCCCGCGGACGGCTTCGACCGCGCCCGGCATCACTCGGAACCGGTCGCTCGCGGCGATCTCCGCAGCCAACAGCGGCACGTAGGCCGCGAGCAAATCCTCGATCTCCCCGTCCGCCGGCGGCCTGCCGAGCGCGCGTTCGATCATTTCCGCGACGATGAGGGGGTCGGTCTTGCCGGCCGGGCGAATGCCGTCCATGGCCGATCTTACGCCAAATCGTTGTAAAAACAGGGAATTGAGCGCGCGTGTGCCGGCCCCGCCAGTGAGCAGGAGGGTGCCGTCGATGTCGAACAGGTAGACGAGCATCGAGATGCGCCGACGGGTCATCGAAGGTGAGGAACGCGGGCGCCGCGGGGTACGCCGCGATCGCGAGCCGCGCGGCAGCCGTCGCGGCGTCTCGTGTCGAGGACAGATTGACGGTCAAGACTTGATCCTGGTAAAAGGCGAGCGCCTTCGAGGACGTGCACGATGGCCAATTTAGAGCTTCTACGGCAAGAGGGCTGCGACCCCAGCCAACACATCTGGTCGCGGCGCAATTTCATCGGTCTCATGGGGTGGGGGGCCGTGTTGGGCTCGCTTGGCGTCGGCACGCTCGCGTTCGGGCGGTACATGTACCCGAGGGTTCTGTTCGAACCGCGCATGGCGTTCAAGGTCGGCAAGCCGGAGGCCTACCGGATCAACGACGTCAGCGAGGAGTGGATCGAGAAGTACCGCTTCTGGATCGTGCGAACTACGGAGGGGTTCTTCGCCTTGTCCGGGATCTGCACCCACCTCGGCTGCACACCGAGGTGGCTCGCGAGCGAAAACAAGTTCAAATGTCCGTGCCACGGCTCCGGCTACCGCGGCATCGACCCGAGCGATCCCTATCCCGGGATTACCGGGATCAACTTCGAGGGGCCGGCACCGCGGCCGCTCGAGCGCTACAAGATCGGCCTCGCGGAAGACGGCCAGCTAATTGTCGACAAGAGCGTCGCGTTCCGCCAGGAAAAGGGCGAGTGGACCAAGCCCGACGCCTTCCTCAAATACACGGGCTGATACGGAGCACGTAGTTTTGGCTGACACCAGCGGGAAGAAGCGTTCCTTCTTCGACCAGGTCACGGAGTCGCAGGTTTGGCGGTCGGTATTTCGGCACGGGTACGCCGATACGCCGCGCAACCGGATTCTGCAGGTCTCGTCGAATGTGTTCCTGCACCTGCACCCGTCGAAGCTGCCGCGGCACGCCGTGCGAATTCGATTTACCTGGTGCGCAGGTGGGGTGACGTTCCTGTTCTATCTGATCACCGTCGTCACCGGCGTGATCTTGATGTTCTACTACCGGCCGACCGGCAACCACGCGTACTCGGACATCAAGTACCTGCAGTTCGACGTGCCGTTCGGCATGATCATGCGCAACATGCACCGGTGGGCCGCTCACGCGATGGTGATCGCGGTGTGGATCCACATGCTGCGCGTGTTCATGACTGGCTCCTACAAGCCGCCGCGTGAGTTCAACTGGGTCATCGGCGTGAATTTGCTCGTATTTACGCTGCTGTTGTCGTTCACCGGCTATCTGTTGCCGTGGGACCAGTTGTCGATCTGGGCGGTGACGGTCGGCACCAACATGGCGCGTGCGACGCCGTTCCTCGGCCACGAAGGGCCGTTCGCTGACCTCATCGGCGTCGATGCGCGATACGACGCGCGGTCGTTCTTGGTCGGCGGACGCCTGGTCGGGGACGCGACGCTGCTGCGTTTCTACGTGCTGCACTGCATCTTCATTCCGATCATCGCGTCCGTGCTGATGATCGTCCACTTCTGGCGCATCCGGAAGGACGGCGGGATTTCCGGCCCGCTGTGACAGCCATGGCCGAAGCCACCAACGACGCGGCGGCCGCCCCCGCGGCACAAACGCCCAAGAAGAAGAAGATCAAGGGCAAGCTGTCCGATCTGCCCAATCGGATCCACACGTGGCCGTACCTGGTCCGCATGGAGTTTCTGTGCGCCCTGGTCATCATGATCGTGATGACGGTGTGGTCGATCAACATCGACGCACCGACCGAGCAGGCGGCCGACCCGAACCGCACCCCGAACCCGTCGAAGGCGCCGTGGTACTTCCTCGGCTTGCAGGAGATGCTCGTCTACTTCGACCCCTGGTTCGCGGGCGTCGTGCTGCCGAGCCTCATCATCGTGGGCTTGATGGTCATCCCGTACATCGACATCAATCCGCGCGGTAACGGCTACTACACCGTGAAAGAGCGCAAATTCGCGGTGTCGATGTTCATGTTCGGCTTCCTGGTCCTGTGGATCGCGCTGATCGTGATCGGCACGTTCTTCCGCGGGCCCGGGTGGAACCTGTTTTGGCCGTGGCAATACTGGGATCCGCACAAGACGGTCGCCCTGACCAACGTCGACCTGCCGTATCAACTCGGAGCGCGAACCCAGTCCGCCATGTTCCTCATCGGGGCGATCGCAACCCTGGGCTACTACCCGGGCCTCGCGATCGTCGGCCAGTTCCTGTTGCGCAAGAAGCCCGTGTACCAGGAACTCGGCGCGGTGCGCTACCACATCGTCGCGTTCCTGTTCCTGATGATGATGGCGCTGCCGCTGAAGATGTTCCTGCGGCTCGCGTTCAATACGAAGTACATCTGGGTTACGCCCTGGTTCAACATCTGACCGGAGCGGCCGGCGGCGCACTCGCGCACGCCTGATCTGCAGCGCCAATGATCACACGCGAGTCCGTCGCCGCGCTCGCTGACGCGCCGCCTTCGCCGGCGGAGATCGCCGCGGCACTCGCCGCGCTCGACGGAGAACGCGCCGTGGCCGGGCTGCTCGCGCGCGCCGTCGCGGCCGTCGAGGTCGACGCCGGCCAGGTCGCGAAGGCGCTTCCCCTGGTGCCCGACATCGATCTCCTGGTGCCGCTCGCGCATGCTGCCGGCGACGCGGCGGCGACCGCACTGTTGCACGCGGCGCGGTCTCGCCAGTTGCCGCCGACCGAGCACGCGGAAGTGCTGGTGTTGTGCGCGCTGGCGGCGGGCGCCGCGGACCGCACGGCGCTCGTGCGCGAGATTCGGCTGGCGGCACACTTGCCGCTGACGGGCGAGCCGGCATGGATTCTCGGCGTCGCGGCGCGCATCGTCGGCGACGACGACGCAATCGCGATTACCGGTGCGGCCGGTCACGTCGCCGAGGAAGTGGATCCATACGTGGACCGTCTGCGTCACCGGCTCTCGGCGCCGATCCTCGACGTACTCGATTCGGCTGACGCGCCGCGCGCCGTCTCGGGGTTCACCGTCCGGCGCGCCGTCGACCGAGTGGGCCGCAACGACCCGTGTCCGTGCGGCAGCGGCCGCAAGTACAAACGGTGTTGTCTCGGCACCGATCGCGACAAGCTGGCCGATCCGTCGCCGATTGCCGGCGTGACGATGCAGGAGTACCGCAGGCGCGTTCACGAACTGCTCGACGACGACGCGTTCGCGCAGTTACATCCGCGCGATCTCGGAGCGGTCGACCTCGACGAGCTCACTCCGCGCCAGTTGTCCCTCGCGGTTCAGAGCTTCGCGGACTACGCCTACTTCGACTGGGCCGAGCGCGCCCTCCACCGGCTCGAGGGGACCGACTACTACCGAAAGGCCGCGGAGGACGTGCTGTACTTCGCGTTGGTGGCGGGTGCTCGCGAGCCCGCCGAACGGGCGGCGGCCGCGCTCGCCGACGTGCCCGACGATCTGGCGCTCGGCCTGGCGCTCGTTCGCGGCGACGCGGATGCGCTCGAACGGCTCGAAGCGCTGATTCGCCGCGACCTGGATGCGGCGCCGGCCCCCGCGCTCGCCGACGTGGCGGCGACCGTCGCCCGCACGCACCCGGCGCTCGGCGTGTTGCTCGCGCGCGGCGCGCTCGCCACGCTGCCGGGCGACACCGCCGAACGGCTGCTGTACGACGTGGAAGAAGCTCGCGACCGGCTCGATCTGCCGCCCGGCGACATCGCGGGCGACCTGCTCGACATCCTGCTGGACGAGGTTGCGCGGCGCGCGCAGCGCGCGGCCGTGGACGAGCGGCTCGCCGGCGAACTGGACGACACACGCTTTCGCTTGCGGGAAACGGCGGCGCGCGCCAGCGAACTCGAGCGCGAACTGCGTGCGGCGCGCGAAGAACTCGAACGCGCGAAGGCGGCCGCGACGCGCGACCACGCCGCCGCCGACGCCGATGCCGACGAGGTCCGCCGGCTGCGCCAGAAGATCGAGGAACTCAAAGGGCATGTCACCGCGTCGCAGCAGGAGCGGCGCGCGCTGCGCGAGCAGGTCGCGGAAATGTCGCGGGCCGTCGATGGCGCCAACGCGCGCACGGCCGGCGCCGAGCGGGAGGACGAAGGAGCCGAGCCCGGTGTGGCCGCGGACCTGCCCGACTCGTCGCGGCCGCTCGTGCCGGTGTTTACTCCCGCGGCTCGCCGGTCGCTCGACGCGCTGCCGGCGCGCGCCGCTGCTGACGCGATTCGCGTGGCGGCGCGCATCGCGGCCGGCGATCGCTTGCCCGGATTTCATGTCAAGAAGCTCGAGCGCATCGACGACGTCTGGTCGGCGCGCGCCGGGATTCACTATCGGTTGCTGTTTCGGATGGGCGACGGTGTGCTCGAGTTGCTCGACGTGGTTCCGCGCGAGGATCTGCTGACCGCGATCCGCAGGATGCACCGCTCGTGAGTCGCCGAGCGCGGCGGCAGCCGCGGGTGGAGTGCGCGCGCCTCGCGCGCACCCGACGAGGGACCGCCACCAGGTCGACCGCCGCCGGCGGTTCCGCCGGAGCCAGTGACGACGTTCACATCGCGCCGCCACGAAGCGCTACGGCCGTCTGCGGCCGCGACGTCCTCGGGCGGATCGCGCGCTCGGATACGCGTGCCGCGTGACTTCCGCGGCGGACGCGGGTACGCTCGGATCGTGTCGACGGCCGTGACGTGCGGGATCCGGGTATCCGTGCAACCGCGCTATCTGGCGCATCGGTCCGATCCGGCGGCGGGGCGTTACGTGTTTGCGTACACCGTGCTCATCGTGAACGAGGGGACCGACCCGGCCCAACTGCTCACGCGACACTGGATCATCACCGATGCCGCCGGCACGGTGGAGGAAGTGCGCGGGCCCGGAGTCGTCGGCGAGACGCCGCGACTCGAGCCGGGCGAGGCGTTCCAATACACGTCGGGCTGCATTCTGCGGACGCCGCGCGGGACGATGCACGGCACGTATCAGATGGTGCGCGACGACGGCGAGGCGTTCGACGTCGAGATCCCGGCGTTCGTCTTGTACGCGCCGACGCCCGAGTCGGATCGCTATCTGAACTAGGAGGCTGTTGCGCATAGCCGCTGGCTGCGGTCACGATCTGCGGGCGATCTTCGGCGTACGTCCTCGCGCCCTTCGGTTCCGTATGTTGATACGCGCC
>RFGE01000122.1 GCA_003696105.1 Deltaproteobacteria bacterium
CACCGGCCGGAGGTCGCTCGAAACCGGCGCCCGTGTTGTAGAACACACGGACGTCGCCGTCGCGCCCGTCGACGTAGTCCGGCAGGCCGTCGCCGTTGATGTCGAGCGTCGTGACGACATCGAAACGGTGGCGCCGCGCGACCCGCGGCCGGCCGCGCGGGCCCTTGGTGACCGGATAGCTGCGCGCCAGGTGGACCAGGGCGCGCGGAGCCCAACCGCGGCCGGAGGGCACGTACCGATCGGGGACCGCCCACACGTACGGCCGACCGTCGTCCCGCGTCGCGAAGTCTCCCGTGCCATCACCGCGAAACAGAAACCAACCGCCGCGCCACGCGGGGCCGCCCGGCCAATACGGACGGTGCTTCGGGTGCGTGAACACCTGGTCGAGCAGGCCGTCGCCGTCGAGGTCCATGAAGCCCTGCCACGCGCCGGCCGTCGCGAGCGGCCCGCCCAGCACGCCGAACGGCCGGTCGCTCTGGACGGGCGCCGGCAACAGGTGCACCGACTCCTCCGCCGACGAGAACTGGCCGGTGCCGTCGCCACGGTGCACGCGAGCGACGTACCACCCGCGGTGCATCTCCGGCACCTGGCTGCAGGCGCGGTTGAGCCGGGCGGGCGGCAGCACGCCGAGGTCCTCTTGGTCGGGCAGATCGGGCGGCGAATCCCATAGCCATCCGGTGTCCGGGTCCGCCCACGGCGGCGACGGAATCGGCGGGTCGAAGTACGCGCCAACGTACATCTGTAGCACAGCGGGGTCGTACTTGCCCTCACACCAGATCGACATGCAGCAATTGACGGGCACGGTGTCCCCGTACCGACGGCTCTCGTCGCCTCCGCCGTCACCGCCGTCACCGCCGTCACCGCCCTCACCGCCGCCGCTGTCGGTCGAACTCGAGTCGCACTCGTAGCCCAAGGGCGGCGGACATGTCCCTTCGGGGCAATCAGACGGTTGATCGGAGCGCGACGGCTCTCGGTAGGTCACTCCCAACTCGCCCGAGTAAAAGCCGTCGAGCAGACACGCAACACGGTTACCGTCGCCGTCGAGGCACGGGGCTGCTTCGGCCGCAGCCGGATAGGGGGCCACCTGCGGATCGAGCGCCGGCCGGTAGGCGCCCTTTTGGTAGTCGAGAGATGTGAGCAGATCGACGACGTGATCGCCGTCGAGATCGAAGAAGTGATAGCCGACGTAGTTCGCTGCCAGGCCGCACGGAACGTCGATCCCGTCAGTGCGACGGCGCGACACCTGACCCGAGAGACTGCACCCTTCCCGCTCGATGCGCACGTTCGACCCATTGCGGGCGACGCCGTCGGCCCACGGCAGAATCGGCAGCGCACCGAGTCGCGGCGTACCGCCGCCGCCGTTTCGCGTCCACTCGAATCGGCACTCTTCGGCGCTGAGGTCCTCTCTCGCGCGCAGCGCGTCCACCCGGCCGTCGCCGTCGACGTCGAGCAACCTCGCCTCCGTCGTCGGCAGGCCGCCCGACTTGCTCGGATCGAGGCGACGCCGCCCCGACGCGACAGAAAACTCCATGGCCCCCCAACCGAGCAGTTCGGGCAGCGGGCGGCGGGGTGCGTTCGGCGCGTGCGCGGTCGGCGCCAGCGCGCCGTAGGTGAACCGCGTCGGCGGCAGCGCGCTGTCGACGCCGTCGGGAGACCATGCGCGCTCGCGGATCTGCGCCAGCATGCGCAGCGGCGCGTGGAGGCGATCGCAGCGCGCGGCGTCCGCATCGTAGTCGAGGGTCACTTCGCGCCGCTTGACGAAGCCGTCTCCGCCGTCGACGTAGACGTCGATCCGGTCGAGCCGCATCGCGCCCTCGTACAGGCGGATCCCAGTGCGGTAGTCGAACCGCGCGCCGATCGGCACGTCGCTGCCCGC
The DNA here is from genome assembly GCA_003696105.1 of Deltaproteobacteria bacterium. Taxonomy (NCBI): domain Bacteria; kingdom Pseudomonadati; phylum Myxococcota; class Myxococcia; species Deltaproteobacteria bacterium. The sequence goes on from RFGE01000122.1 coordinate 1,877, forward strand.
GCAGACGTGCGGCCCCGAGTACACGAACTCGACCCGCGCATGCGGCGCGATGCCGGCCGCGGCGTTGGCCGTGTAGTCGATTCGCCGAAGTTGGCGGTCGACCACCGTCTACACGGCGCCGTTGTAGGCGCGCCCCCACACCCGCTGGTAGTGATAGTCGACTCGGTTGCCGTGGCGGTCCTCGATGCGCGTGAGCTGCCAGCGCGCCTCGTGGCCGTCGCCGCCAGCGGTAGGCGCATCGCGCGCATCGTCGCGGTCGCCGAACGTGTAGGTCAGTCCGTCGGTGGTGCGCGCGCGCCAATACGTCACGCCGCCATCGCGCACGCGCTCGTAGCGCGCAAACGTCGAGTCGCCTTCGGCCACGCGGTACGCGGTCGCGCCGGCGGGCACGCGCGGGTCGTCGACCTCGACGAGGCGCGCATCGCCGTGCAGCGTGGTCATGTAATGCACGCCGTCGGTTCGGCCCTGCGACGTGTCGACCCGCACCTGGGGGATCGGCAGCGCCCATCCGGCTGCGATGCCGCCGCGAACGGGCTGTTGCGACGAGTAGACGAGCGCCAGCGAGGGCGCGACGCCGCGGCGTCCAGAGGGCAGCGCAATCGGATACGAGAACGTGAACGCGCCCGTCTGAGTCGACACGGACCAGCTGTCGGCCGATACGTCCGTCACACGCTGCACGCTCGGAGCCGACACGGGGGTCGTCGCCGAGACCGTGCCGGGATAGGCGTACAGCGAACGAACCGCCGCGATACCGAGCACCCACGCCGTCGGCCCGCACAGCGCGAGCGCACGCACCATCGTCTTCCGTCGAAACATGAGGGGGACTCCTTGCCGTTGGGACGCCGACGGCGGAGCCCCAAACGCGCTCCGCGACCGGCAGTGGGGACGCCGTCGCCGAGCGGAAACGCCGCGCGCCGAAGGCACGACGTCAATAGCCGGTCGACATTGCCAAGATCAAGCACATTGTTTTCGGTGAGCGCGTTTACTCGGAATGTGGGCGCGTCAACCGTGCCGGCAGCGCCGACGGCGCTGGCGCATGGGCCAGCGTGCCGACGTCGCGCCCGCGGCAATGCGGGCGCGTGCCCCCCGTGCGCCGCCGGCTCCGCGCACGGGAAGCCCTATTGGAAAGAGGTCTTCGCTTCGCTCTACGCGGGATCGGTTTCCGAGGACTCGCTGGCTCGAACGCGAGGCGGCGCCCGCTGGCGGACGGCCGCGTCGTCGCTCGAACCGCGGGCCGATTCGACGAGCAGACGTCCGCGGGCACGTGCGCCGCGCCGCCGGCGAACGCCCGCGACGCCGCCGGCTCGCCGCGGCGGACGCCGTCGACAGCGGCGCGCGGGCGCGGCACGCCGCCCCGCCGCGCGTGCCGCGCGCCGCCGCGTGCAAACGTGCGCCGCTCGGGCCGACCCGCCGGCGGGCTACCGTTTGTCGACGGCTCAAGGCACCGATGCGGGCGACGGCCGTCGCGATCCGCGCGCACCGGTGGTGCAATTCGGCGTCCGCCGGTAGGCTGTCGTCCGCGCACCTCGACGCGCTCACCCGGGACACCGTGCTTCCACCGATCGACATCCGCCTGTTCATCGCCGCGCCGCCCGAGCGCGTGTGGTCGTGCTGGACGGACAACGAGGAACTCACGAACTGGTTTCCCGACCGGGTGGAGGGGAGCTGCGCGCCGGGCGGCCGCGTGGTCTACCACTGGGACGCGCTCGCCGCCCAGTTGGCGTTCGACGTGCGGCGCGCCGACCCGCCCGAACGGCTCGAACTGGTGGCCGCGCCGCCGGGGCAACCCGTGCAGACGCAACGCGTCGACCTGCGAGCGTCGGCGGGCGGCACCGCGCTGCGCCTCGTCCACGCCGGACTCACCGACCCCGACGTGCGAGACGGCACCGCCGCGGGCTGGCAGGTGTCGTTGCAACTGTGTAAGTTGTATGCGGAACGGCATACCGGCCGGCGCCGCATCGGCGGATGGATCCTCGGCCTGGCCACCGTCGACTTGCCCGCCATCCACGCGCGGTACACCGCGCCGGAGGGCCTCGCGACGTGGCTCGGGACGGGCGAGATCGGCGACGCAGGGACCCTCGCTTCGGTCGCGCTGCACGGCGGCGGGCGACTCACCGGCCCGGTGCTCGTCCGGGTACCGAACCGCGATGTCTGCGTGCGCTGGGACGAATTCGGCGGCGCGGTGGCGTTTCGCGCGTTCCGGGTGGCGCCGCGCGCCGCCCTCGTCGGGGTCCAGTTCGCGTCGTGGGAGCGCAGCGAAGCGGACGTCGCCCCGGTCGCCCGACAGCTCGCGCACGCCGTCGACCGTCTGGTCGCGTCATTCGGCGGTCCCGGCGACGCCTGACTCGCGGCCCCTCTCCTGACGTCGGGTGCGCCCGGCGGGACACGCCCAGTCGACCACGCCGCCGCGCCGCGAACGCGCTCGGCCGACCACCGCCGCGATGCGGCGCGACCGCCGCCGTCCGACGCGTGGCCGCGGTCGCCGTCCGGGCCATCCTCCCGCACGGCAAACCCGCTCTGCCGGTGAGCCCCACTCAATCGTTGCGCTCCGCGCGCCGCCGCGCGAAGCTGTCGTCCATGAACGTCGCTGTCGTCACTGGCGCTGCCCGCGGCCTCGGCTACCTGATCGCCGAGCGCCTGTCGAAGCGCGGCTATGCCGTGCTGCTCACCGACGTGTTGGCCGACGAAGTCGCTCGCGCCGCCGAGCGCTTGGGCGACCCCTGCTGGTCGCTTGCGCAGGACGTCCGCGATCCAGCGTCCCACGACGCCGTCGCGGAGGCGGCAGCCAAGCGCGGTCGACTGACCGTCTGGGTCAACAACGCGGGCGTGCTGCGCGCGAACACCGCGTGGGGCCACGCCCCCGACGAGGTCAAGCTCCAGGTCGACGTCAACGTGCTGGGGGTCATGTACGGCTCGGCAGCGGCGGTGCGCGCGATGTCGAAGACCGGCGGCGGTCACATCATCAACATCGCGTCGATCTCGTCGATCTGCCCGGTGCCCGGGCTCGCCGTGTACGCCGCGACCAAGCACGCCGTGTTGGGATACACGCTGTCGCTGCAAGGTGACCTCGACCAGGCGCAGCTGCCGATCCGCGTCACGGCGATCTGTCCCGACGCCATCGAGACGGACCTGGTCCGCAACGTGGAGCACGACGAGCACGCGTCGCTGCTGTTTTCCAACGGCAAACTGCTGAAGCCCGACGACGTCGCCGACGAGGTCGTCGGGACCCTCGACGACTATCGGCTCCAGGTGTTCATCCCGCGGGGCCGCGCGGCGCTGGCGCAGTTGGTCGCCCCGTGGCCGGAGCTGGGGCTCAAGATCCTGCGCGGGTTCGCCAGACGCGGCGAAACGCACCGGCGCAAGCGCACGGGCCAGGCGAGCGCGTAGTCGCTCGTTCGAGCGAGGCAACCGCGCGCGCGGGCCGCGCCCGCCGATCAGTTGACGACGACGGGAGCGCAGGTCGACACGCCCGCGCCGACGATCACGTACGGGATGTCGTCGAGGATCACGCTGCTCGTGCCGGTCGCCGGATCGAGCAGGTGGACCTGCGACTTCGTGTCCGTACCGAGCAAGTCGGTCGTCGTCACAAAGATGTAGAACTTGCCGCCCCAGTGGGCGAACGCCCACGCGCGCACCTGGTTGCCGAGGCCGTTCATCGGCCAGCTCTGGCCGAGCGTCGCCGACGTCTTGTCGATCGCCTGCACCTTGGTCGAGTTGATTCCGGGGAAGTAGCCGAACAACTCCGCGGCCCCCGTGCCGGTCAGCTCCGGGCCGAACGTCTCGTTGGGCGCAATCGACCCGATCGGCTGGACCACCGGATTGTCGGGATCGACGCTGGCGAGCCGGAAGTCGGTCGAGCCCTGCGCCGACGATCCGCCCGCGATGTACAGGGTCTCCTCGCTCGACCCGGGCGCGTCCGACACGAAGCCCATGCCGAACAGCTCGAACCCGTTTTGGCCCTTCACGAAGCCCGACGCCTCGCACGACGCGTCGTCGATGTCCACCCAAAAAATCTCGCCGCTGGTGAACAACACCCACGCGCGACCCGATCGATCGACGGACATCGAAAACGGTGTCGCCGGCCCCGGCTGCCAGTCGGGCCACGGCGCGCCGGCAGGACAATTGATGTTGCCGATGAGCGAAAACTCGTTCCGCCCGTCCGCCGGGTCGAAACTGAGCAGACGGTACTGGTCGTCGACGACATAGATGAGCTCGGTGCCGCCCGCGCAGTCGTCTCCCCCGCAGGACCCGTTGGAGCACGATTCGAACTCACACTGTTCGATGACCTCGCCGAAAGTGCCGTCCGCGTTACACGCGACGACGGCGTCGCCGTTGCACGCGCGCGCATCGGACGGGCGGCAGTCGACACAGCCCAGGCCGTCGTCGCACACCTTGCCGCCGGAGCACGCCTCGTCGACGACCCAGTTGGTGCCGTTGCAGGTCTGGTGCGTCGCCCCGACGCAGCGCGTCTGTCCGGGCGTCGAACACTCGTCCTGAGTCACCGCGCCATCCGCGCCTCCACTGGACGACGATGGACCGCACGCCATTGCCACGCCGCCGAGGACCGCGAGCCAGGTCGTTCGCATGCCCGACCTATACCACGCCTGCCCCTCTGCAGAGATCACAGGTTCTGTCCACGCCCGGAGCGATCGCCCCGCACCAGGGACTCCGGTCGTCAGCACACCCGCTCGACGACGTCACCGATGCACACGCGCCCCGGGTCGATCACCCGCACGTTGACCCCGCGCAACCGCAAGTGCCGGCGCGGCTTGCCGTTGACCCACGCGAGGGCGTCCACGCCGAACCGGGAACGGAACGTGCTGCACCCGGTGTGCGGCTCCGGCGTCACCTCGACGACGGCGCCGCCGAGCCGCAGCCTCGCGCCAGGCGGCAGTGCCTCGGCGCTGAGATCGAAGTTCACGTGAAAGTTGTCGCCGACGTCGATCGCGGGCGCGCCGGCGTGCGCGACGAATCGCGCCACGGCAGCGTTGATGAGCGTGATCTGATAGTTGCGAGCGGGGTCGCCCGCCAGTGACCAGCGGTCGCCGACCACGCCGTCGTCAGCCGTCACCTCCACCGCGTCCGGCGCGCGGTGAACGCCCCGGTCGACGCGCACGCAGATCAACTCGACGGTGCCGCGATCGCGCGGCGCGGCGGGCGCCGCGGACCACATGGCTTCGAGCTGTTGCAAGGTCTTCACGCCGAACTCCGCCGCGAGGGTATGACCGCGCCGCGTCCGCCGCAAGTTCGACGTTACCCTTTGACGCACAGCACCTGGCGCAGCTCCGCGACGACTTCGACGAGATCCCGTTGGTCGGCGATGACCTGCTCGATGTCCTTGTATGCCGCCGGGATTTCGTCCACCACGCCGGCGTCCTTGCGACACTCGACGCCGCGCGTCTGCTCGGCCACGTCGCGCGCGGAGAATCGGCGCTTGGCCTCCCGCCGGCTCATTCGCCGTCCGGCGCCGTGCGACGCGCTGCAAAACGACTCCGGGTTGCCGAGCCCGCGGACGATGAACGACCGCGCGCCCATCGACCCGGGAATGATACCGAGTTCGCCGGCGCCGGCGCGGATCGCGCCCTTCCGGGTGACGAGAACCTTCTCGCCGAAGTGCGTCTCCTCCGCGACGTAGTTGTGGTGGCACGAGATCACGTCGCCAAATGCGACGCGGGGAAACCGGCGCCTGAACACGTCCATGAGTTGCGCGATCATGGCGTCGCGGTTGGCGCGAGCATAGCGCTGGGCCCAGAACAGATCGCGGCGGTACGCGGCCATCTCCTTCGTGCCGGCGAGGAACACCGCTAGGTCGGGGTCGGGCAGGTCGCGGTTGTGCGCGAGCCGTTTCGCGATCGCGATGTGGATGTCGGCCAGCTGCTTGCCGATATTGCGCGATCCGGAGTGCAGCAGGATCCACACCCGCTTTTCGGTGTCGAGGCACACTTCGATGAAATGGTTGCCGCCGCCGAGCGTGCCCACCTGCGCCAGCGCGCGGCTGCGCAGCTTGTGCACCCGCGGGTCGAGCTGATCGAACTCCTTCCACAGATCGAGTCGGCGCGCGATCGGCAGCGGCTCGTCGTGCGACGCAAAGCCGACCGGGATTGCCCGTTCGATGTCGGCGCGCAGCGAGCGCAAATTGTCGGGAAGGTCGTCGCCGGTGAGGTTGGTCTGGACCGCGGCCATGCCGCAGCCGATATCGACCCCGACCGCGGCGGGCGCCACGGCGTCCTTCATCGCGATCACCGAACCGACGGTCGCGCCCTTGCCGAAGTGCACGTCCGGCATCACCGCGACGTGATGAAACACCCACGGCAGCGACGCGATGTTGTGCAGCTGCCGCAACGCCTGCGCCTCCACCTCGCGACTGCGGGTCCACAAGACGATGGGCAGGCGCTTGCGCTGGATGGTCTCGATCGGCATCGCCCGCTCAGGGTAACACCGCCGCCGATCAACCCGCACCGCGCGCTGCGCCGAGCCGCGCGCGTGCGCGCCGCTCCACGATGTCGACCGGCAGGCGTCCGGTCGCATCGGCCTCCGCGAGCACGTCGCGGGCGATCGCGCCGAGGCGGTCGATGAGCGGCCGCCGATCGGCCAACCCCATGAGGGCCTCGCCGACGCCCTCGATCACCGCGCCGGCCGACGCGATCGCGTCGGGGACATGCAGTACGCCGCGGGCCGCCAGCGCGCAGGCCACCGCGCGATCGGCCAACACGTTGTTGGCCGCGCCGCACACGGCCCACGCCCGCAGCCGTGCGGCGCAGTCGGCGTCAATCGCGCCGCCGATCGCGCACGGCGCAACCACGTCCACATCCTCGAGCAGAATCCGCGCCGGCGTCGTCACGCGCGCGCCGGTGGCGTCGGCGACGGCGCGCGCGCGCGCGTCATCGACGTCCGCGACGACCACCCGCGCCCCTTCCGCCGCGAGCGCGCCGGCGACCGCCGCGCCGATCGCGCCACACCCCTGCACGGCGACGCGCAACCCGGCCAACGACGCGCCGCGGTGCGCCGCGCACGCGCCGATACAGCGTACGACGCCGCGCGCGACCGCGCCGGCGAGCGCGCCGGCGTCGGTTCGCACGTACCGGGTGGCGCGCGCCATCGCGCGCAAATCGTCGGCGGTCGTCCCGTAGTCTCCCGCGGTATAGAAGGAGCCGCCGAGCGCCTCGACCGCGCGGCCGAGCGCCTCGAACGCCGCCGCCCGCGCCGGCCCCCGCACGGGTTCGATCACCGCCTTGCCGCCGCCCGCATCGAGCCCCGCGATCGCGCACTTGATCGTCATCGCGCGCGCGAGCCGCTCCGCGTCGGCGCGCGCCGCGGCCGCCGACGGGTAGGCGCGCGTACGCACGCCGCCGGCAGCCGGGCCGAGGGTCGTGTCGTCGACGACGATCCACCCGCGCAGCCCGCACGAGGGTTCGTCGAGTTCGACAATGCGTTCCGGGGGCATCGAGCCCAAGCCTATCGCGGACGCCCGCCTGCACGCGCGGTCGACCGTGGGGCAAAATGCGGGCATGGTCACGCGCGATTCGACCGCAGACGAACTCGCGCGCCTACGGCGCGACGTGGCGGACTCGGAGTGGACCGTGCAGGCGTGGAGCCTGGAAGCGAACGAACTCGTCGTCCGCGTCGACAAGGACGTCGGCGGAGAGATCGGCCGACTCGTGTTCGGCGGAGTCGGTCACGTGTGTCTGCCGCCCGCGGTGACGGTCGCCGACGTCGAAATCCACACGCGCGCCTCCGTCCCCGACGACTTCTGGCACACGTCGGCGCCGCCCAAAGACGAGTTGGGTGACGCGGAACGCATCGTTGTCGTCTACGGGAGCTACGGCGGCCGCTTCTACGTCGTCGCTGAAACGATCGACTACGAGATTCTGCAGTAGGCGGCGGCCGTCACACACCGTCACATGCCAGGCCGCACACGCCCGGCGTTCCGGTGGTCGAGTCGGCTCCCACGCGGTCGTGGTCGCACTCGGTGTCGTCCATGCACTCGGCCCCGTCGGCATTCTGTGCTGCGCACGTCATCCCGTCTGCGCCGGCTGCGCAATACAGGCCGGCCACGCAATCCGAGCCGGAACTGCACGACTCGCGCTGCCGCGACCGGGGCGTGCACAGCGACTCGGATGTGTCGATATCGTAATCGCAACGCAGACCCTCTTGACAGTCGGAGTCGAACTCGCACGGCTCGCCTTCGTCCGGCCTTGCCGCGCACGTGCCGTCGGCGTCC
>RFGE01000123.1 GCA_003696105.1 Deltaproteobacteria bacterium
CCGGCGCCGGCGCCGCGCGCTCCGGCGCGGACTCCGCGCGCTCCGGCGCCGCCGCGGGCGCCGAGCCGGCTGCGCCCTCCGCCGCGGCCGCCCACATCCCCGGCGCGACGCGCACCACCCGCGCGCCCGCCGGCTTGCGCGCCTCGGCGGCGAGCCGCGCCTTCATGCTCTTGAGCGGGTCCTTGCCCGGCTTCGACAGCAAGCCGGCCGCGACCGCGCGCGCCGCGATCTCTTCGACCGACAGCGGCGTGCCCGCCTCGCGCAACACCGCGACCGCAGCTTCGACGAACGTCATGCGCCCGCGTCTTATCCCGAAAAGTTGCCCGTGTCATGGCGCCGCCCGTACTTTCGAAACCACCGTATGCGCGACAAGACGATCGGCGTGTTGATGGGCGGACTGAGCGCGGAGCGCTCGGTCTCGATGCAAACGGGCGAAGCGGTCCTCGCCGCGCTCGACGGCCGCGGCTACCACGTCGTCCCGATCTTCGTCGACCGCGACGTCGACCTGGTGTTGCGCCAGTCCGCCATCGACGTGGCGTTCATCGCGCTGCACGGCCGCTACGGCGAGGACGGCTGCATCCAGGGGCTGCTCGAACTGCTCGGCATTCCGTACACCGGGTCGGACGTGCTCGCGTCGGCGCTCGCGATGCACAAGGTCAAGGCCAAAGAGATCTTCCGCCTGCGCAACCTGCCGACCCCGCCGTACTACGTGCTCACGCGCGCCCACGAGGCGGACATCCCGGCGCGCCACGGCGACTTCGGCTTTCCGGCGGTCGTCAAGCCGGTCGGCGAAGGCTCCTCGGTCGGAGTCGAACTCGTCGGCGACATGGACGAACTCGTCGCCGCGTGCGAACGCGCGTTTTGCTTCGACAGCGAGCTGCTCGTCGAGCGCTACATCCGCGGGCAGGAGATCTCGGTCGCGGTGCTCGGCGATCGGCCGCTGGGCGCCGTCGAGGTCGTGCCGCGCGAGCCGTTTTACGACTTCAGCGCGAAATACAGCCGAGGCGCCACCGAGTACTACATCCCGCCGCGCGTGTCGCCGCAGCGCTACCGCGGGTGCCTCGCGCAGGCCGCCCGCGCTCACCAGGCGCTCGGCTGTTCCGGCGCGACGCGGGTGGACATGATCCTCAGCGACACCGGCAACGAGTACATCCTCGAGGTCAACACCCTGCCCGGCCTGACCCCGACGAGCTTGTTGCCCAAGATCGCGGCGGCGGCCGGCATCGCGTTCGACGAGCTGTGCGAGGCGATCCTGCTCGGCGCTCGGCTGTCGGCGCTCCGACGCGGTCACGGCGACCGGCGCGTCGCGCAGCGCCCGTTCCGCGGGCCGGACCGGCGCGAGGCCGGCGCAGACCGGCACTGACAGCGATGGCGCGGCGACCTCTCGGACCGGACGGCGACGCGCGGCGCGACGAAGCCGCCGGGGGCGCGCCGCGCGCCGGACGCCGTCGCCGCGCCGCCGGTCCATCGCGGCGAGCCCTGCAGCCATGAGCAGCCGGTGCCACAGCGATCGGATCGCGCTCGCAATCACCGCCGCGGCCGCGGTGGCCGTCCCGTCGGCCGCCGCCCACCTCGTGGACGCGCGCATCGACGCGCGGGTCGAGCCCGCGCTGTCGGAGGCGTTGGGCGAGGAGGTCGATATCGGCGGCGTCGAGGCGTCGCTGTCGGGCGCCATTCGCGTCACGGACGTCGACGTGGGCGGAATCCTGTCCGCACGCGCCGTCGTGGCCGGCGTCGGCCTCGACCATTTGCTGCACGGACAACTATCAGCCGACGAAATCCGCGTCGACCAACCGGTCGCGCACGTGCGCGTCGACGGCGGCGGAGCCCGGCGCCTGCGGCGCATGGTGGAGCGCGCGGCGGCGCGGCGACGGGCGAGCCCGCGCGCCGCCGAACCCGGCGGCCGCGCGCTGCGCCGCATCTTCGTGACCGGCGGCGCGCTGCGCGTTCGCATCGTCGGCGCGGGCACCGTCGAGGTGCGGGACGTGGAACTGCACCCGCAGGCCAGCGGGGTGCGCGCAGTCACCGGCCCGATCCATGCCGTCGTCGACGACGGCCGGCGCCGCGCGCGCATCGACTTCGACCGCGCCGGCGCGGACATCGCGCTGCCGAGATTGACCGTCGCGCGCGCCGTCGCCGTCGGCGGCCGCATCGACGCCACCGGGCCGCGCATGGGCGACGCCGGCTACGACGACGTCGCCGTTCGGGTCGCGCGCCCCGCCGACCCGGGCCAGCCGCGGATTCGCGTCGTCGCCCATCCGCGCGGCGTACCCGGCGCGCGCGTCGACGTGAGCTACCGCGACGGCACGGTGCGCGCCGTCGCCCACCGCGCACCGCTCGCGCCGCTCGCGGCCTACCTGCCTCGCGCGCTCCAGGTGCGTGACGCGACGGCGACGGGCACGCTGGCGGTCCGTCCCGACGACGGCGGCGTCGACGTCGAGTTCGACGTGGCGCTCGCGGGCGTGCGCGCCAACCATCCCAAGCTGGCCGGCGCGCCGGTCCCGGTCGACCTGTCCGTCGCCGGCGCCGCGCACGTCGGCCGCGACGCGGCGACCGGCGAGCGCACCGTCGCCGTGCGCGCCGATCGCGTCCGCATCGGGGACGCCGGCATCCAACTCGACGCGACCGCGGCGTTCGGCGACCGCGACCGCATCCCCCGACGCGCGACCGTGGACGTGACCGTGCCGCCGACCGACTGCGGCGCGCTGCTGGCCGCGATCCCGGCCGTGTTGCGTCCCCGGCTCGCCGGTTTGGCCCTGGCGGGCACCGCCGCAGGCCGCATCCACCTCGCGATCGATCGAACTCGCCCCGAACCGGTCGACCTCGCCGCCGACGTCGACGTCCGGCGCTGCCGGGCGCGCCGCGAGGCGGACGGCGCCGATCCGCGCGCGCTGCGCCGCCCGTTCTCGCACACGTTCCCCGACGGCAGCACCGCGCGCGTCGGCCGCGGCACGCTCGGATTCGTGCCGCTCGCAACCATTCCGGCGGTCGTGACCGGGGCGTTCGTCGCGGCCGAAGACGCCCGCTTCTGGGAACACAACGGGTTCGATTCGCGCCAGATCGCCGCGTCGCTGGCGGTCAACCTGTCCGAGGGGCGCCTCGTGCGCGGCGGCTCGACCATCTCGCAACAGCTCGTCAAGAACGTGTTCCTGTCGCCCGAGCGCACCCTCGCGCGCAAGCTCGAGGAGGCCGTGCTCACGTGGCGGCTCGAGCAGCGGCTCACCAAGCGCGAGATCCTCGAGCTGTACCTGAACGTCATCGAACTCGGCGAGGGAGTCTACGGCGTCGGCGCCGCGGCCGACTACTGGTTCGGCAAGCCGGTCGGCCGCCTCACCGCGCGCGAGGCGGCGTTCCTGGCCGCGCTCACGCCCGCGCCGCGCACGCTGTCGCGCCGCGTGCGCGCCGCCGGCGAACTCGACGCGTACACCGCAGAGCGCGTCGACGTCGTGCTGCGGCACATGCGCCGCGCCGGCGTGCTGTCGGCGGTCCAGTACGCGCGGGCTCGCGCCGCGGCGCTCGTGCTGCGCGCCCCCGCCCTGGCGCTCGCGCCGGGCGCGCCGTGACGAGCCGTCACCGGTCGCATCGCCGGCGGCGGGCGCGCCGGCGATGGGCGGCCGCCAACAGCGCGACCGCCGCGGCCGGCCCCCACGCGCACCCCGCGCCGCCGCCCGGAACCGCCGCGCAGAACCCGCCGCCGCCGGCGCCGCACGGCACGCGCTGCCGGCACGACCGCTCGCTGCCGGCGCCGACCGGTACGCACTCCGGTCCCCCGTCGGGTCCGCACGCCGAGCCGTAGTCGGCGACCCGACCGTCGCGGTAGCCGCAGTGGCGGCCGTCGCGCTCCGGCAGGCACAGCATGCCGACCGGGCAGTCGGCGTCGGCCGTGCACGCCGCCGCGCAGTACGATGCGTCCGGATCGAACGGCGGGCGGCCGGACGACGCGACGCGATCCGCGTCGGCCAGCCGCGGCGCGACGAAGTCGCCGACCATCGCGTCCACGCGCACGAACACGCCGAAGTCAGCGCAGTCGGGTCCGCTGGCCTTCATCACGCCCACGAGGCGCTCGCCCTCGGCCGTGTCGGCGAACACCGCGCCTCCGGAGTCGCCGCCGCACGGCACGCCGGTGTCGCCGGTGTAGACCGCGACCGGCCCCGCGGCGGTGATGATCGCCTCGCCGGTGAGGCGCTGGCCGGGCGGCGACTCCGGCGCCAGCCGACCGAAGCCGACCACGCGCACCGGCGTGCCGGCGGCCAGCTCCGCGATCGGGCCGGACGGCAGCGGCGCGACCGGAACGTCCGGCGCCGCCTCGAGTACGACCAGCGCGGCGTCGTACGACGCGTCCGGCTCCGCGAGCGGATCGTAGTCGGGGTGAACGAAGGCGTCCCATACCGCGAGGACGGCCGCCGGCGCGGCGACGTCGTCGCCGACGATCGCTTCGAGCTCCTGCGCGCGCAGCTCGTTGAGGCAGTGGGCCGCCGTCAGCACCGCGCGCGGACCGACGAGCGTCCCCGAGCAGACGAGCCGCTCGGCGCTCGCGCACGCGGCGCGGCGCGCGACGAGCGCCACGACCGACGGATGGTCGGCGTCCGCCGCCCCACCGACGATCGGTGCCGGATGCCGCCCGCGGTCCGCGTCGACGCCGCACGCCGCCGCGGCGCACGCGACCCACGCGCAGGCGGCGCGCGCTCGGCACGGCGCGCGCGCCGTCATGGCTCCGGCGCGGCCGGAATCGGCGCCGCGCGCAGTTCGTCGGCGAACACCTCGATCGACGCCTTCGCGCGCAGCGCGGCGGCCTGCTCGGCGATCAGGTTCTGCTCGCGTTCGTGCGCGATGTGGTTCTTGACCTGCGCGGCGACCTGCTCGAACGGCTTGACGTTCATGTCCAGGCGGGTCGCGTACAGAATCGCGTACGTGCCGGACGCCAACCGGACGGGGCCGTCCACGTCGCCGACGTGGCGCAGGTCGTTCGACAGACGCCGGATCGCGGGATCGATCCCCTCCGCGTGGGTCTCTCCGATGGCGACGCCCCCGGCCTCGCGAAACGCCTGCTCGCCGGCGCCGCGCAGCCGTTCGACCAGCTGTTCGGCGCGCGCGGGGTCCGATTCGTACAGCGCGAGGCAGTACGTCGCCGTGATCTTGTTGAACAGCCCGGGATGCCGCTCGTAGTAGGCGCGCGCCTCGTCGTCGGACACGTCGCGCGCCGTCGCCCGGTGGCGCGCCGCCAGATCGCGCCGCAACGCCTGATACAGCGACGCGCGGACGAACGCCGGCGACCCGGCCGTGGCCTCCAGACCGCGGCGGCGCGCCTCGTCGGCCAGCAGGCGCACGCGCAACGCCTCGTCGAGCGCATCGGCGCGCGGGTCCGACGGGGCGGCGCGCCCGGGCACGCGCCGCGGCGCGCGCACGAACGCCGCGACCTCGTCCGCCGTGACCGGTTCGCCGTTGTAGCAAGCCACGACGGAGTGGTCGGGGCGGGGCCCGCACGTGCGCGACGCACGCGAGCAACCGCCGGCGGCCGCCAGCGCGACCAGCGCCGTGACAAAACGCCCTGCGCCGGCGAACCGGCGCAGGGCGTGGCTCCGTGTGTCCGCGGCGATCACGCCCCGGCGCGCACCGCTAGCAGTACGGCCCGTAGGTGAGCGCGTAGTCGTCCGCGGCCTCCCAGTACTCGTCGCCGCAGTTCGAGTTGCCGGACCCGCTGCTGCCGCCGAAGTAGTAGACGCACCAGTCGTGGTCCAGGCAGTCCCACGTGTAGTCGTCGTCGAACCAGTGGTTGCACCCCTCGCCGCAGCGGCCCCGGCAGCGCTCCTCGTGTTCGCCGTACTGGCGCCACCACCACCAGCACGTGCCGTCGTCTCCCTGGTCGAACACGGCGTACGCCCAGCCGTCGGTGCCGGGCAGGCAGGTCGCACCGTCACCGCCGCAGCCGTCGGCGTCGGCGCGATCGACCGCGCGCGCCGACGCCCGGGCGGCGGCGAGGTCGACGACGCGATGGTCGAACGTGAACCCGGCGGGGGCTTCGGCGAGGCGATCGGCATGTCGCGCGAGCAGCTTACCCTGCAGCGTCTGCAGGACGAGGTCGGGGTGGGCTTCCTGGACGGCGTCGCGCAGCGCCGCGAGCGCCTCCAGTTCGGGAGCATACAGCGCGTTGAGGTAGCCGTCCTCCTGGTAGGTCCCGTTGGCGAGGTCGATCTCGACGTCGATGTTGGCCCCGTTGATGGACAGCGACAGCGTCCCGTACTGCTGGTCGGGCGACTGGCTCACGAACTCCACGACCGTGCTGCCGTGGACGAACGTGCCCGCGATCGTCGTGTCATCCAGGATTTGGATGTTCAACGGCTCGGTCGATACATCCCCGGTGTCATTCGTCGCACAGGACGCGGCGACCAACAGCAAGGACAGCGCAACGCAACGGTTCATTGTTCCTCCCCTGGTGTGAGAACCCTTGGACGCCGCTACCCCACTGCAACCCCTGTTCCTCGACGTAAGTTACGAAAGCAGCGTGGAACACGTCGTGGCGAGCGTTCAATGATTAGACCAAAAACTGAACAAACACGCGTTGTATTTGAACACCCCCGCCAACCAAGCGTTGGGCACCCGTCGGTCGCCGCGGCCCTGGCCGCCCGGCGCGACCGGCTCCCCGCCGGGCCGGCGGCGCGGAAGGCGCGGTTCCGCCGCCGACCGCCGCGCTCACGATCCCGACCCCGCGGCGGGCCGGCGGCGTGCGCCATCGCATCGACGAATGCGTGCCGCAGACACGACGCGACGGCCAGCCCGCCGCGGCAGGTGGCCGTCGCGCGCGCCCCGGCGCGGCGCGTCAACACGCGGGACCGTAGGTCACCACGTAGTCGTCCGCCGCGTCCCAGTACTCGTCGCCGCAGTTCGGGTTGCTCGACCCCGAGCTGCCGCCGAAGTAGCCGATGCACCAGTCGTGGTCGAGGCAATCCCAGGTGTAGTCGTCGTCGAACCAGTGGTTGCACCCCTCGCCGCAGCGGCCTTCACAGTGTTTCCGGCTCTCGCCGTACGGGCGCCACCACCACCAGCAGGTGCCGTTGTTCCCCTCGTCGAACACGGCGTAGGCCCAGCCGTCCGTGCCGGGCAGGCACGTCACGCCGTCGCCGCCGCAGCCGTCGGCGTCGGCCCGATCGACCGCGCGCGCCGACTGGCGGGCGGCGGCGATGTCGATGAAGCGGTAGTCGAACGTGTAGCCCGCCGGAGCTTCCGCGAGCCGGTCGGCGTGCCGCGCGAGCAGCTTGCCTTGAAGGGTCTGCAACACGACGTCCGGGTAGGCCTCCTGCACCGCGTCGCGCAGCGCCGCGAGCGCCTCGAGTTCGGGACCGTACAGCGCGTTGAGATAGCCATTTTCCTGGTAGGTCTGGTTGGCCAGGTCCAGCTCGACGTCGAGGTTGGCCCCGTTGATGGACAGCGACAGCGTCCCGTACTGCTGGTCCGGCGACTGGCTCACGAACTCCACGACCGTGCTGCCGTGGACGAACGTGCCCGCGATGGTCGTGTCGTCGAGAATTTCGACGTTCAGCGGCTCGGCCGTGGACGTTTCGGTGTCGGACGTCGTGCAGGACGCGGCCCCGACGACCAGCGCCCAAGA
>RFGE01000124.1 GCA_003696105.1 Deltaproteobacteria bacterium
ACGTCCGTGACCGCCGCGGGGTAGGCGTACAGCGTCCGGACCGCCATCACCAGCCACACCACCGCGGTCGGCGCGCTCAACGCGACCGCGCGCGCGACATTCCGCCTGTCCTTCGACATGCTCGGACTCCTTGCCACGTTCGGGCTGAAGGGGGGCGCGACGCGGACCGTCGCGGCTTGCCGCGCATGCTACCCAATTGCCGCGCGCCGTGTCAACCCCCGGCGCGCCGCATCGATCCTGCGCGCTGTTCGCGCGCGTGCGCGAGCCGCCAACGACCGGCGAGCCGCGCCGGTTCGGTCGACGGCGCGCGGCGCGGACCGGACCGGACCGTTCGGTCAGCGCGCCTCGATCAGGTCGAACAGCGCGCGCCGCGCCTCGACCCACCGCGCTCCGTCGCGCGGCCACGCGGGCGCACCGCGAGTGCCCGCGTCGGTGAAGCCGCGCCCGATCAGACCGCGCGCCACGCGGTCGGCGGACGCCGCGTCCACCCGCCGCGCGAGCGCGAGATAGCCGGCGTCCTGGATGCCGCGCCGCCACTGCTTGAGCCGGATCGACGGAAGCACGCCGGCAAACCCGAGGGACGTGTCCGGGTACCGCGGCTGCCGCCCGGGGTAGACGAGCACGCCGTCGCCGTTGGCGACGTCGCCGTCGTCGTTGTGAAACGTGATCGCGCGCGTCCACGGGTCGTACGGGCCGCGGCCGCCGCGGTTGTCGTCGTCCCAGAACACCGACTCCCAATAGAACCATCGCTCGACGCCGTACACGGCCTGCAACCACGCGTTGGCGCGCAACGACAGGGGATCGCCATCGGTGAGAAACGAGCCGGTGCGCGGCAGCCGGCCGTTGTAGACCCACACGCGTTTGCCGCCGGCGATCGCGGTGGCGGCGAGCGCCGGGTCGTACGTCCACGACGGCACGATCGCCAGGTCGACCGGCTGCGCCGCCGGCGGCCGGTCACAGGTGTGCGCCACCAGCAGCCGGCGCACCGCCGGCACGGCGCTGCGGTCCAACAGCGCGCGCCACCGCGGTGCGCGATCGCTGTCGCACTGCTCGTCGACGGCGTAGACGAACGCGTCGCGGCCGGCGAGCAACCCGTCGCGGTCGAGCGCGGTGACGGCGGCTTCGACCGCGGCGAGCGCGCGCGGTCCCGGCTCGCCGAGCGAGCCGTAGGTCCCGATCGCGATCACGTCCTGGCCGCGGCCGGCGCCGGGGCCGCGGTAGCCGCGCGCGGCGGTGAACAGCTCGCCCGACAGCTGCGGCGCGCGCTCCGCGGCTTCCGCGGCCGAATTGATGCGGAACACCGGCGTGATGTGATGCCGGTGCACGAGTTGCAAATACTGCGCGATCGCGGCATCGCCTGCGCGGCGCCGGATCGCGTCGGGGTGGTAGACCAGCATCGTCTTGACGGCGGCGTACGGGAGCCGGTGCCGGCCGACGCGCACGCGCACCGGGATGTCCGCCAGCGGCGCGCCGGCGGCCGCGACGCGCACGGTGCCGCGGTAGTCGCCGGCGGGCGCGTCGTCGGCCAGCGCGAGATCGATCCAGACGAGGCGGTGCTCTCCCGGTTGTACCGTCATCGGATAGTCGCACCACGCGGGGGCCAGGTCGACCGGGATGAGCGGGTCGGGCACGAGGCCGCGGTTGCCGCGGTCGGGAGGCCGTGCGCCGGGGTACCAGCCGAGCGATTCGGCCGGATCCCGCCCGTGCGATCGTGGCTCCACGACCAGGTCGTGCACGACGAATCGCTCGATCGGGCGGCCGGACGCGGGGGCGGCCCCGACCGGATTGCGCAGGCCGGGCGCGCCGTCGGGGCCGTCGAGCCGCTCGAGGTCGACGGTCACGCTCGCGAGGCCCCCGGCGGGCGCCGTGATCCCGACCTGCAACGCGATCGTCTCGCCCGGCAGCGCGAACAGATCGACCGCACCGCCCGGCGCCCACACCGGGTTGCCCTCGCCCGCAAACTCGGGGCGCGGCCCGTCGCGCCGGCCGACGCGCACGCTGTCGTCGACCACCCACACCTGCGCCGCCGCCGGCACCGGCGGGGCGGGCTGCCGCCACGCGCGATCCGGCTCGCCCGGCCGCCCCCGCCCGCAGCTCGCGGCGACGGCGGCGGCGACGGCGGCGTTAGTTGCGGCGCGAACGAACCGCATCTTCCACGATGGTGGCGAGGTCCGAGCGGCGCGGGCGCCAGCCGAGCCGCTCGGCCGCCGCGCGCGCGTCGGCGACGAGCGCGGTCGGGTCGCCCGCCCGCCGCGCCGCCACCCCGTGCGGCACCGGCGCGCCGAGCACGTCGCCGGCCGCGTCGATCACCTCGCGCACGGAGCTGCCGCGCCCGGTGCCGAGGTTGACCGGCCCGATCGTCTCGCCTGCCGCGAGCCGCTCGAGCGCGCGCAGGTGGGCGTCGGCCAGATCGCACACGTGCACGTAGTCGCGAATGCACGTGCCGTCGGGCGTGTCGTAGTCGTCGCCGAAAATCGAGATCGGCCCGCGCCGGCCGAGCCCCGCGTCGACGACGAGGGGAATGAGATGCGTCTCCGGGTCGTGGGCCTCGACCAGCGTGCCGTCCGGCCGCGCGCCGGCCGCGTTGAAGTAGCGCGGCGCGCACCAGCGCAGCCCGTGCGCCGCCGAATAGCCGGCGAGCGCGTGCTCGAACGCGAGCTTCGACGCGCCGTACGGGTTGATCGGCTCGGTGCGCGCGGTCTCGGGGATCGGCACCGCGCGCGGCTCGCCGTAGACCGCCGCGGTCGACGAAAACACGAACGACTCCACGCCCGCGGCGACCGCGGCGTCGAGCAGGCGCAGCGCCCGAACGAAGTTGACGTCGAAGTACAAACCCGGGTTCCGCACGGATTCGCCGACCTCGATCTTGCCGGCGAAGTGGACGATCGCCTCGGGCCGATGGCGCGCGAGCAGATCAGCGACCCGCTCCGCATCCCCGACGCAGCCGACGACGACCTCGACGGCGTCGGGCAGTCGCGGTCGCCCGGCGGCCGACTGGTCGTCGAGCACGACGACGCGAAGCCCCGCGTCGGCGGCGGCCCACACGAAATGCGAGCCGACGAAGCCGAGCCCGCCCGTGACGAGAACGGTCATCACGCCCCCTCCATAGCACTCATCGACGCCCCCGCGACACGCGCCGCGGCCGCGGCCGTGCGGTCGACCGGCGCATCACCGCCCCGTTCCCGGGCCGGGCCACCCGGCGAGCCGCGCCGCCAGCACCCACAGCGCCATTCCCTTGCGGTAGCAGTTGAAGCAGTGCGTGTGGCTCCACTCGCTGCACTTGCGACACGTGTCGCCGCAGCAGCCTCCCGGCGCGGCCGGACCGCAGTCGTGCACCGCGCACCACGACTCGCACCATTCGCACCGGTCGGTGCCGTCGGCGTGGAGCTGCCCGCTCGGGTCGCGCAGCTCCATGTCCTCGACGTCGAACAGCACCTTGCCGCGCTCGATCGCGTAGCGGCGAATCTGGTCGTTGCGGGCGCGCATGTGCCCGTCCGGGTCGCGCCAGGTCGGTGCGGGGCCGGTCGCGTACACGAATCGCACCGACGGAAAGTCGCGCTCGAGTTGCTCCATCTTCGCGAGGTACTCGGTCGCGACGTGCCGCTCGTCGACCTTGTCGGGCTTGCCGAGCCAGCTGCTCCACGCCCACAGAACCACGTTGTAGTCGCCGCGCGCGAGCGCCGCGCGCGTGGCCGGCTCCCACGCCGGCGTGTCCGGCCGCGGATCGAGGGACGAGTAAAACGGGTGCAGGAACCGATCGCCGTACGCGTAGCGGCCGTCGCTGGCAGCGAGCAGATCGAGCCCGTGGATGACCTGGTCGCCGTGCGACAGCCGGCCGTAGAAGATGCGCAGGTGGGATCGCGCCGCGTCGAGCCAGCGGTCGTCGATGGCGCCGAACTCGGCGATCGCGCGCCCGTCGACCACGAACGCCGGCGGCGCGGCGCCCGGCCCCGCCGGCGGCCCGGCGCCCGGGTCCGCGACCGGCGTCGGGCGCGGCCCGCGCCGGCCGCCCGCGCCGTCGGCACACGCGGCGGCCGTCGCGACGGCACACGCGGCAGCCGCGAGCCAAAACCGGGGGCGGGACGCGCGAGCGATCATCGCGCCTGCAATCTACACCACGCGCGGCGCGCGCGGGCGACAACGGACGCGCGCCGCAGCCGCGACGCGCATCGCACGCGAAAAAAAGGGCGGCCCGCAGGGGCCGCCCCGTTCGCGTAACGACGGCTCGATTAGCGGACGTGGACCTCCGCGCGGTTCGACTCGGTGCCCGCTCCGGCGCCGCGCACGCGCAACGTGTAGTCGCCGGGCGCCAGGCCCGCCGGGATGTCCACGGTGATGCCGCCCTCGGGCAGCCACTGCCGCACCGCGAGGGTGCCGCCGAGCGAGGCGGCGTCCGCGAGCTCGACGACGCGTGCGCCCTCGAGGCCGAAGACGCCGGGGATGTACAGCGGCGCGCCGCGCGTCGCCACCAGCCGCGGCGCGTCGATCCGAGCGCGGAACGTGGCGTCGCCGCCGATCTGCACGAAGCCGACGGTGCGGCTGGCTCCCTGCCACGCGAACGCGACCGCGTCCACCGCCGTCGTGCCGTCCGACCAGCGCAGCGCGAGCGCGCCGTCCCCGGGGCGGAAGAACCGGCCGGTGCCGGCCCGCGGCCCGGTGTTGCCGTCGCGGTCCGGACCGTGGAACAGGCGGACGCCGAAGATGTGCTCGATCGCCGGATCGGAATCGGCCTGGAACCGGATGTCGGCCGGGGACAGATCGGCCTTCAGGTTGACGAGCCAGACCGCCATGCCGTCGTCGGCCACGTCCGAATCGTACGCGCCGTCGGTCGAGCGCGCTTCGAGCACGAAGAACTCGCGGGTGCCGCGCGCGGGATCGAACAGGATGACGGGACGTTTGCCCTCGTAGCCGTAGGTGCCGAACGCGCCGGGGGTGTACAGCGTCTCCACCGTGGCCGGCTGGCCGATGGCGACCACGCGCGGGCGGATCCAGCCCCAGTGCATCTTGTGCCACGCGTCGAACTGGAAGCTCCGGGTGTCGTTGCTCCCGGTGCAGGTGGCGGCGGCCGTCGACGCCGCGGCGTTCCACCGCGCCCCCGGACCGTAGATGTCCCACATGGTCAGTTGATGCGCGATCTCGTGCGCGATGGTGGTCAGGTTGGCCAACTCCCCCACGAAGCTGACGCTCGACAGGCACACGTTGGCGCTCGCGCCGGCGGGGCGCACGCACGACACCGGGCGGGTCTGCCCGCAGCCCTGGCCGTCTTTGTTCACCACGACGACCGTGAGTTCGTCAGACGTCACCGTGCCGTCGCCGTTCCGGTCGTACCGGTCGAAGGCAAAGCCGGCCGCGGCGGCCGCCTGGATCGCGCTGGCGTCGTTGGCGGTCGGCGTGACGACCTGCACGACGCCGGCCTGGGCGAACGTGAACTTCCCGTACGAGTTGGCGCGGAAGAACCCCGGGATCGTCTTTGGTCCGGGGCCGAAGACCAGCTGGCGGTAGAAGGCCGCTCCCTGGCTGGTCGCCGGCACGATCGCCGACGCGGTGCGGACGATGACGAGCAGCGGCCGCGTCCCCTCGACCGGGTTGCGGTTGTACCCGAACGCCTCGGGCTCGGGTGTCGTCTCCATCCAGAAGCCGGGCGGGAAGATGTAGCCGAGCGTGCGCCAGCGCCGGTAGCCGGCCTCGTCCCACGTGGGGTCGGCGGTGGCGGCGTAGTCGTCGCTGCTGTAGACGAAGTCGAGCGCGACCGTGCCGGCCAGCGGCGTGTCGGCCGCGTAGCCCTCGAGCCGCACGCGGCGATAGCCGGCGCGCGTCAGCCAGCCGTCGGAGCTCGTGCCCGCCACCAGGACGTTGTCGCGCCGCGCGCCGTTCCACCACAGGTACAGCGGCGTGGTGTCGAGAGGCTGCGGGCCGTCGGGCCGCCACACTCGCCCTTCGACGCGGACGAACTGGTAGTCGGGGCTGCGGGTGTCCCCCGGGCTGCCCGCCCACGCCGCCTGGGTCGTGGTGAAGTAGTCGCGACGGCTCGGGCTGTACCAGGTGTACAGCGTCGCGAGTTGCGAGCTGCTCGGCGCGACGGTGCTCGCTTCGGCCTCGTCGCCCAGCGACTCGCCGTCGAGCGCGACCTCCGGGGATAGACAGCCCGCGCCCACCTGGAGCGCAATCGGAATGAACACTGCGTGGAAGAGCTTCATGTCCGTCAACGTGCCGCGGCCCCGGGCCGCGCACCATTCGCACAATCATGCGAGGGCGCGGCCGGCGAGCGCGGTCCGGGGCCCGCCCCGCCCGCGGTCGCGGGCCGGCCGCCCCGATCCGCCGGCCGCCGGCGGCGCGAGGCTGGGGCAGTCGTCGGGTAACGGCGTGATCTGCGTTACCGCCGCACGCGCCCGCCGTGGTAAACACCGGGGCGCGCGGGCCCCGGTTGCCCCCGGACGCGCGCCCCTTCCCGCCTACCCCTGCCACGGATACCGCACGCATGTTCTCCGCCAGCGTCCTCCATCTCGACCCGGCTGCCGAAGTCGCGCGCATCACGGAGGCCATTCGCCGCCAGGTCCGCGGCGAGCTGCGCCGCCGCGGCGCCGTGCTCGGCCTGTCCGGCGGCATCGACAGCTCGGTCGTCGCCGCCCTGTGCGCGCGCGCCCTCGGCGCCGACAAGGTCCTCGGGCTGTTCATGCCCGAGCGCGACTCGTCGCCCGACTCGCTTCGCCTCGGCCGCATGGCCGCGTCCGCGATCGGCATCGAGGCGATCGTCGAGGACATCTCGCCTGCGCTCGAGGGCATCGGTTGCTACCAGCGCCAGCAGGAGGCGATCCGGCAGGTGTTCCCGGACTACGGCGACGGGTGGAAGTGCAAGATCACGCTGCCGTCGATCCTGGACCGCCAGCGGCTCAACGTGTTCCGGCTCACGGTCGAACGCCCCGACGGCGAACGCCGCACCGAACGCATGCCGCTCGGCGCCTACTTGCAGCTCGTCGCGGCGACCAACTTCAAGCAGCGCGTGCGCAAGATGACCGAGTACTACCACGCCGACCGACTCAACTACGCGGTCGCCGGCACGCCGAACCGGCTCGAGTACGACCAGGGCTTCTTCGTCAAGCAGGGCGACGGGACGGCGGACTTCAAGCCGATCGCCCACCTGTACAAGACGCAGGTCTACCAGCTCGCCGAGTACCTCGGCATTCCCGACGAGATCCGCGCCGCGCCGCCGACCACCGACACCTATTCGCTCGAGCAGACGCAAGAGGAGTTCTACTTCGCGCTGCCGTACGACCGCATGGACCTGTGTCTGTACGCGTACAACCACGGCATCCCGGCGGCGGAGGTCGCCGGTGCGGTGCAGCTCACGCCGGAACAGGTCGACCGGGTGTATCGCGACATCGCGGCCAAGCGGCGCGCGACGCGGTACATGCACCAGCCGCCGCTGTTGGTCGAGCCGATCGAGGGCGTCGCGGCCGCCGGCGCGGGCGCGGCCCCGGAGGCGGGGCACTAGCCGCGATGTGCGGCATCGCGGGGATCGCGAGTCGCCGCGGCGCGAGTCCGCCGCCGCCGCGCGACGCGCTCGTGCGGATGGCGCTCGCCCTGCGCCACCGGGGCCCCGACGAGATGGGCGTGTTCCGCGACCGTCGCTGCGGCCTGGCGCACGCGCGGCTGTCGATCATCGACCTGGCCACCGGCCAGCAGCCGATGGGCACGGCCGACGGGCGCTACTGGATCGCGTTCAACGGCGAGATCTTCAACTACGTCGAGCTGCGCGACGAGCTCGTCGCCGCCGGGCGCGCGTTCCGCACCCGCAGCGACACCGAGGTCATCCTGCACGCGTACGCGGAGTGGGGACTCGACGCGTTCGAGCGGTTGAACGGCCAGTGGGCGATCGCGCTGTGGGACCGCGCGCGCCGCGAGCTGGTGCTGGCGCGCGACCGCGTCGGCATCCGGCCGCTGCACGTGTGCGAGCGCGGCGACCGCGTCTACTTCGCCAGCGAGGTCAAGGCGATCTTCGCCGCCGACCCGGCCATTCCGCGGGCGCTCGACCCGCGCGGTCTCGACCAGACGTTCACGTTTTGGAGCCCCGTGCCGCCCGACACGGCGTTCGCCGCCGTGCGCGAGGTGCGGCCGGGCCACGTTCGTGTCTACCGCGACGGCGACGTGGTCGAGCGGCCGTACGACGCGCCGCGGTTTCCGACCGGGCCCGGCGACGGGTATTCCGGCTCGCTCGACGAGGCGGTCGCCGCGGTGCGCGCGGCGCTCGAACGCGCGACGTCGCTGCGGATGTTGCGCGCCGACGTGCCGGTCGGCAGCTACCTGTCGGGAGGCCTCGACAGTTCGTTGGTCGCCGCGCTCGGCCGCAGAGCGATCGGCGACCGCTTTCACACGTTCTCGCTGCGATTTGCAGACGCCGAGTACGACGAGACCGAGTATCAACGGACGATGGTCGCCCGCCTCGGCAGCGACCATCACGAGATCGTGGTGTCGCGGCGCGACGTGGCCGACGTGTTCCCGGCGGTCGTCGCGCACACCGAGCGCCCCGTGCTGCGAACCGCTCCCGCGCCGCTGTTCTTGCTGTCGCGGCTCGTGCGCGATACGGGCATCAAGGTCGTCCTCACCGGCGAGGGCGCCGACGAGATGTTCGCGGGGTACGACCTGTTTCGCGAGGGCGTCGTCCGCCGCTTCTGGGCGCGCCAGCCCCAGTCGAGGCTGCGCCCGTTGCTGCTGCAAAAGTTGTATCCGTACCTGGCGCGGTCGCCGGTGTCGCAGCAGGCGATGGCGCGCCGGTTCTTCGGCCGCAATCTCGACCGCTGGCGCGAGCCCGACTTCACTCACGACACCCGGTGGCACACCACCAGCGGGCTCAAGCGGTTGTTTTCCGCCGACCTGCGCGCGGCGCTCGCCGGGGTCGACGCGGTCGCCGAACTCCTCGCCGACCTGCCGCCGGAGTTTTCGCGGTGGTCGTATCTCGCGCGCGATCAGTACCTCGAGATTCGCACCCTGCTGGCCGGCTATCTGCTGTGCTCCCAGGGCGACCGAATGCTGATGGCCCACTCGGTCGAGGGCCGCTTTCCGTTTCTCGACCCCGACGTCGTCGCGCTGGCCCACTCGCTGCCGCCGGAGTACAAGCTGCGCGTGCTCGACGAAAAGCACGTGCTCAAGCGGGCGGCAGCCGACCTCGTGCCCGCGGCGATCCGGACGCGCCCGAAGCAGCCGTACCGCGCACCGGACGCGCTGGCGTTCGTCGGCGACGGCGCGCTTCCCGACTACGCGGCCGAGTGCTTGAGCGAGCGCGCCATCGTCGAGGCCGGCGTGTTCGACCCGAAGGCGATCGCGCAGCTCGTCGGCAAGTGCGTGCAACGCGCGGGCGCCGGCCAGTTCTCCAACGCGGACAACATGGCGATCGTCGGCGTGCTGTCGACGCAGCTTCTGCACGAGTGCCTGGTGCGCGCGGCGCCCGACGCCGGCGACCCGGACGCGGCGGTGCTCACGACCGACGTATCGATCGATTCCGACGACGTGGACCCATCGGCGGCCGCCGGACCGGCGCGCCGCGACTGCGGAGGACACCGATGACGACGCTCGAGTTGCACGGCGCAGTGCCTCAACTGCACGACTACATCTTGCGCGCGGCGCGCCAGTGGCCCGACAAGGTGGCGGTCGTCTACGGCGACGACCGCGCGACGTTCGCCGACCTCGACGCGCGATCCAACGCGCTGGCGCACGCGCTCGCCGCTCGCGGCGTCGACCGCGGCGACCGCGTGATCGTGTTCGCCGACAACACCATCGAGACGGCCGTGGCGTTTTGGGCCGTGCTCAAGGCGAATGCGGTCGTGTCGGTCGTCAATCCGCTCACCAAGGCGGACAAGCTGCGCTACCTGGTCGACGACTGCCGTGCGGCCGCGTTGATCACGGACGCCCACCTGCGGCGGGTGTTCGAGCCGGCGGTGGCGCAGGCCAAGTCCGTAAAGACCGTGATCGTGTCGGGCGATTACCCGGCCGGCGCCCTCGCGTCGCTGCCGGGCGGCGTCGCGTGGGCCGACGCGCTCGCCAGCGGCGACCCCGGAGCACCACCGGAGCGGCGCAACCACGAACTCGATCTGGCGTCCATCATCTACACCTCCGGGTCGACCGGCGAACCCAAGGGCGTGATGCTCACGCACCGCAACATGCTCACCGCGGCGACGTCCGTCGGCACGTACCTGGAGATCGCCGAATCGGACGTGATCCTGTGCGCCCTGCCGCTGGCGTTCGACTACGGCCTGTACCAGATGATCATGGCCGCGCGCTGGGGTGCGCGCCTGGTGCTCGAACGCAGCTTCGCGTTTCCCGCCAAGGTGCTGGCCAAGATGGCCGCGGAGCGCGTCACGGTGTTTCCGGGCGTGCCGACCATCTTCGCGTTGCTCGCGCAGTTCAAGCACATCGATCGCTACGACCTGTCCGCGATCCGCGCGGTGACCAACACGGCCGCCGCCCTGCCGGTCAAGCACATCACCATGCTGCGAGAGATGTTTCCCCAGGCGAAGATCTTTTCGATGTACGGGCTCACCGAGTGCAAGCGATGCAGTTACTTGCCGCCCGAGCTGATCGACGTCAAACCCGACAGCGTCGGGATCGCGATCCCGAACACGGAGCTGTGGATCGTCGACGACGACGGCAACCGCGTCGGCCCCGGCGTGGTCGGCCAGCTCGTCGTGCGCGGCGCAACCGTGATGCGGGGCTACTGGGAAAAGCCGGAGGCGACCGCGAAGAAGCTGCGGCTGGGGCCGCTGCCGGGCGAGACCGTGCTGTACACCGGCGACTATTGCAAGATGGACGAAGACGGCCACCTGTACTTCGTCGGCCGCATGGACGACGTCATCAAGTCGCGCGGCGAGAAGGTCGCGCCGAAGGAGGTCGAGCAAGCGCTGTACGCGATCGAGGGCGTTCAGGAGGCGGCGGTGATCGGCGTGCCCGACGACATCCTCGGCCAGGCGATCAAGGCGTTCGTCGTGGTCGCGGACGGCGTGCCCCGCGACCCGCGCTGGATCCAGCGCGAGTGCCAAAAGCGCCTCGAGAACTTCATGGTGCCCAAGTACGTCGAGTTTCGCGACGCGCTGCCCAAGGGCGCGACCGGCAAGATTCAGAAAACGGAGCTGGCATGACCGCGGTCGACCACGAACACAAACGCGCGGCCGAGCAGGAATTGCGGCGGCGACTCGCGGACGCGGGCGCCGACAACCCGGAGCGCGAGGCGGCTCGACTCGCGCGGGCGGTCGACGCGCGGCCCGACCTCGACGTCGACGCCGTGATCGCGCAGCGCGCGCGCGGCGTGCCGCTCGGGATGATCCTCGGCACCGAGGAGTTCATGGGCATCGAGCTGGAAGTGGCCGCCGGCGCGCTCGTTCCGCGCGAGGAGACCGAGTTGCTGGGCCGCACGGCGGTCGCCCGGCTGCAGGAGCTGGAGCCCGGGCGCGCGCCGCGGGTGATCGACATGTGCTGCGGCAGTGGCAACCTGGCAGTGGCGATCGCCGTCCACGTCCCGGCCGCGCGCGTGTGGGCGGCCGACCTCACCGAACCGTGCGTGGCGCTCGCGCGCCGCAACGCCGCGCGCGCGGGCGTCGCCGACCGCGTCGAGGTCGTGCAGGGCGACCTGTTCGAGCCGCTGCGCGACCGCGGCCTCGAGGGCACGATCGACCTCGTCGTGTGCAACCCGCCGTACATCTCGACGTCGCGACTGGAAAAGGGCGACCGCCGCGCGCTGCTCGATCACGAGCCACGCGAGGCGTTCGACGGCGGCCCGTTCGGGCTGTCGATCCAGCAGCGCGTCGTCAAGGTGGCGGCTGACTTCTTGCGGCCGGGCGGCTGGCTGATGTTCGAGTTCGGCCTCGGCCAGGATCGCCAGATGACCGCGCTGTTTCGCCGGGCGCGGGTCTACGACCACATCGCGACCGTCCCCGACCCGGACGGCAACCCCCGCGTCGCCGTCGCGTCGAAGAAACCCCTCTGACCCTTCTGCCGATCGGACCATGGACACCAAACAGCAGATCCGCGAGTTCATCACGTCGAACTTCTACGTCGCCGACCCCGGCGCGCTCACCGACGACGCGTCGTTGCTCGACGCGGGCATCATCGACTCCACCGGCGTCCTCGAGGTGATCGGATTCATCGAGGACACGTTTCAAGTCGAGGTCGACGACGAGGAGATGATTCCGGAAAACCTCGACTCGGTAAACGCGATCGCGGCGTTCGTGGAGCGCAAGCGCGCCGGGTGACGCCCGATCGCGGCGCCGCGCTCCGACCCCCGGCGGTGCGGGCGCCCCGCCGGCGGCGCGGTCTGCCACCGTGGACGGAACGATGGCGCGCCCCCGCACCGCCCATGGTAGGGTTGCGCCGTGTTGGTGTTCGCGCGCGAGGTGTACGTGTGTCTGTGTCCGACGGACGTGGCGCCGCGCAGCCCCGCCGAACTCGAGCTCGACGCGCCGGTTCGGTTTCGCCGCGGCGCCGCCGACGATCTGGCCCGCCTCGACCGCGACCACCACGACGACGCGCACCTGTCCGAGCTGGCCGAGCGGCTCGACCGGGGGGAATACTGGCTGCTCGCGGAGGTGGACGGCGAGGTCGTCGGCTACACGTGGCTGCACGCGCGGCCGACGGCGTCGTACCCGTCCCTGCCCGGCTGCACGATCGCGCTCGGCCCCGACACCGGCTACGGCTACGACGCGTGGACGGCGCCGTCTCACCGCGGCCGCGGCGTGCGGCGCGCCGGCTTCGTCGAGGAGCTGCGCGTGCTCGCCGGCTGGGGCAAGCGGTGGGAGGCGAGCTTCTTCGTCAAGCACCAGCTCGACGGCGCCACGCGGTCGCTCGCGGCCGCGGGCATCGCCGTGATGCCGATCTGGCGCATCTATCTGGCCGAGGACAGGACGCTCGCCGCCGAACAACTCGCGGAGTCCGACGCCGTGCGGCCGACGTTCGTAACCGCCGCGTAACGATGGCCGCCCTCGATCGGATCGTCGACGACCTGCTGCTGCGCGTCCGCCGCGGCGACTCCGCCGCGGCGCGCGCGGCGCGCGACGTGTATCGCTGGGCCTTGCGCTGGAACATGCCGGACACGCGCCTGACGCGGCCGCTGTTCGCGGCGCTGTATCGCGCGCACGACGGCTGGATCGCCGCGCGCGAGTTCGCGGCCGCCAAGCTGTTGATCGAGCCGATGGTGCGCGCGCGGTTCGACCGCGTCGGCGCCCGCCTGCACGTGACGTCGCTGCCGTACGTCGTCGGCCACGCGCGCATCGTGGTCGGCGACGACTGTCACTTCGGCTTGTTCTCGGTCAAGAGCGGGCGATTCTGCGACCGGCCGGAATTGATTTTCGGCAACCGCGTGTCGATCGGCCACGGCGTGCGCTTCGTGGTCAACCGGCGCGTCGCGATCGGCGATCGGGTCGGCATCGCCGCCGATTGCTGGATCGGCGACTCGGACGCCCATCCGACGGATCCGGACGCTCGCGCCGCGGGCGTGACCGAGCTACGCCCCGACGACATTCGCCCGGTGCGGATCGAAGACGACGTGTGGCTGGGGATCGGCGCCAAGGTGCTCAAGGGCGCAACGATCGGCCGCGCCGCCGTGGTCGCCGCCGGCAGCGTCGTCACCGGCGATGTTCCGGCCGGGGCGCTGGCGATGGGAGTCCCCGCGCGCATCCTGAAGCGACCCTGGTGAACGACATGACCGTCGACGCAACACATTCCGGTTCCGGCGGCACGCCGGACGCAAGCGATCTCGATCGCGTACGCGCGATCGTCGCCGGCATCGCCGGCCTGTCCGACCCGAGCGCGATCAACCCTCGCGCCGACCTGTACCGCGACGTCGGCGTCAAGTCGGTCCGCGCGCTCGACCTGCTGCTGTCGCTCGAAGACGCGTTCGGCGTCCAGATCCCGGACGAGGCGTTCGGCGACGCGCGCACGGTCGAGGCGCTCGCCGACCTCGTCCGCCGACTGCGCTAGGCGGCTGTGGCGCACGGCCACCGGCTGCGGTCGCGATCTGCGGGCGATCGTCGGCGTACGTCCTCGCGCCCTTCGGTTCCGTATGTGGATACGCGCCGTCGAGCGCTGCGGGCGTGCGCCGAACCTCGCCTCGCAGCTCGCAACCTCGCTGGCGCGCCGAGTTGCAACAGCCACTTAGCGGCTGTCCGGCCGCCTGCGACGGCCCCGTGCCACGCGCGCCGATCGAGCGGTCACAGACACGACAGATTGCGCGACGCCACGAACGCGCACACGGGCTCGGGCCAGCGCGCCGGGTCGAGGCCGTGTTGCGTCGCGAACGCGTAGACGAACCGCTCGACCCCGAACGCGGTGCAACCCGTGTCGGCCGGTTCGCCGCCCGCGAGCGACAGACCGAACGCGCTGCCAAAGAAATCGTGGTGGACGTTGAACGAGCCGAGCGCCAGCGGCCGGTCGCCGCCCGGGTCGTCCACCAGCAGCTCGAACTTGGTCTTGTTGGCGAGTTGGAAGTACGCCTGCGGGGCGAAGCGGTCGATGAAGAACGGGTCCGTCGCCGTCTCGATCCAGTAGCGCATACCGAGTTCGTCGAGCCAGCGCGTGACCCGGTCCACGCTGTCGGCGCGGGCTCGCGCGACGCGATCGCGATCGCCGATGAAGATGATCTCGCGCATGTGGAAGTCCCACAGGCGCGCCGCACAATCGAGCCGATCGCGTTCGTGGCGAAAGCAGTTGCCGATCGCGGTGGCGCAGACGAGCTCGCCGGGCGCCAGCCGCCGGCCTCGCACCGCCTCGTAGCAGTGAATGCACACCGTCGGACTGAGCACGTGGTCCGGCTCGGCGGCGCTGGCCAACCGCGATCCGCCGCCGGCGACACTGCGGCGGAAGGCGTCGATCGCCGCGGAATCGCCGCGCAAGGGCGGGGCGAGCGTGATGTGGTGCGGAAACGACTGCAGGTACTCGGCCCTCTCGAGCGTCTCGATCGAGATCAGCGTCGGGAACGCCGCGCGCGCCGCGCCGAACTCCGCCGCGATCGCCTCGAACTGCTCGTCGAAGTAGTCGTACAACGCGAGCGCGGGGCCCTGCAGCGCGACGCGCCCGGCGTCGAACGGGACGAGCCAGCGCCGGGCGATCAGATCGTCGAGCACCGGCCGGGACGGCGGGGCCGCCCGATCGCGCCGGTCGACCCACACCTCCGTCGGAACGCGAAACGCGCCGCGCGCGATCGCCGCGTACAGCTCGGCCAATCGCGCCTCGACCGCGGCGCCGTCGCCGCCCGGCCGCAGCCACACGTCGACGAACGCGCGCCCGGCCACATCCGGAGCGAACCGCTCGATGTCCGGCGAACAGTACGGCAGGCGGTCGACGAACGCGCGATACGCCGGCTCGGTCGCCGGCGACGGGAGCGCGAACCGAAACGATGGCGGACGCACCACGCCACGCTAGCAAACCGGCCGGCGCCGCTCAAACGCGCGGCCGGACGCCGCGCGGGCCGCGCGCCGTCCCGTGCGACCGCGCGCACGCGGACACAATGCAGTTGCATCCCGCCGCCGGGACCCACTACAGTCGCGACCGGGTGGCCGGACCGGAGGATCAGGAGGACTGAATGGACCCGAAGGACCGAGATCGCGACGTCATCGCCCCGCTGGGGACTCCCGGCGCGGCGCCGGCGGCAGCGACGCCGTCGACGGCGTCCGCGGACGCGGACGCTCCCGTGGCCGCCGCCCCGGTCGTCGCGCCGGCGCCGCCGTCGCTGCCGCTCGCCGCGATCGGGGCCGCGCTGGGCGCGGCCGCCGGCGGCCTGCTGTGGTTCGCGGTCGAGTACTTTCTTCACTTCCAGGTGGGGTGGATCGCGATCGGCTGCGGAGTCGCGGCCGGCTGGGTCGCAGCGGCGCTCGGTCGCGGTCACGCACCGGCGATCGGCCTGCTCGCGGCCGTGTTCGGTGCCCTCGGCGTGTTCGGCGGCAGCTATGCGAGCTTCCGCGCCCAGACGAGCGACGCGGCGCTGCGCGCCGAGGCGGCCAAGGTCGTGCCCGGCTACACGGAGGCGACGTCCGCCGAGCAGGACGCATTCATCGCGGGCGTGCGCGAAGCGGTCGACGAGCGCGGCTACGTCGGGTTCTTGATGGACGACACCAAATCGCTGGTGTGGATGGTGCTGTTCGGCGCGATCGGCCTGTACTACGGCTACCGGGTCGGCGCGGGCACGCCCCAGCCCTCGGCGTAGCGGATCGCGCATGGCGGTGTGCATGCTGTACACTGCCGCGCCATGCGACCGCTCGTCGACGTCGCGGCCGACCTGGGCATTTCGCCGGCCGCGCTGCAGCCCTATGGCAACTTCGCGGCCAAGGTCGATCCGGCCCGGATCGACGCGCCCGCCCCGGCCGCGCCGAAGCTGATCCTGGTGTCGGCGATCACGCCGACGCCGGCCGGCGAAGGCAAGACGACCACGACGATCGGCCTCGGGGACGCGCTCGCGCGCCTCGGTCACCGCGTGTGCATCGCGCTGCGCGAACCGTCGCTGGGCCCGTGCATGGGCATCAAGGGCGGCGGCACCGGCGGCGGCCGCGCCCAGGTCGTGCCGTCGGACCGCATCAACCTGCACTTCACCGGCGACTTCCACGCGATCACGTCGGCCCACAACCTGATCGCGGCCGTGCTCGACAACCACATCCACTTCGACCGCGAACCGGACATCGATCCGCGGCGCGTGCTGTGGCCGCGCGTGCTCGACATGAACGACCGCGCGCTGCGCCACATCGTGCTCGGACTCGGCGGCAAGGCCAACAGCATCCCGCGCGAAGGGGGCTTCGACATCACCGCCGCGTCGGAGTTGATGGCGATCCTGTGCCTGGCCGAGGACGCGGATGATTTGCGGCGCCGAATCGACCGGATTCTCGTCGCGTTCGCCCGCACCGGCGAGCCGGTGGCGGCCGCGGCCCTGCGCACCACCGGCGCCGCCCTCGCGCTGCTGCGCGACGCGATGTTCCCCAACCTCGTCCAGACCCTCGAGGGAACACCGGCGCTCGTCCACGGCGGCCCGTTCGCCAACATCGCGCACGGCTGCAACAGCGTGATCGCGACGAAGCTCGGCCTGCGGGTCGCCGACTGGGTGGTCACCGAGGCCGGGTTCGGCTTCGACCTCGGCGCCGAGAAGTTTTACGACATCAAGTGCCGCAGCGCGGGCCTCGACACCGCGGCCGTCGTGCTCGTCGCGTCCGTACGCGCGCTCAAACTCCACGGCGGCGTCGCGGTCGACGCCCTCGATCGCCCGAACCCGGACGCCGTCGACCGCGGCCTGCCCAACCTCGAAAAGCACATCGAGAACATCCACATGTTCACGGAGCTGCCGGTCGTCGCGCTCAACCGGTTCGGCGCCGACACCGATGAGGAGATCGACGTCGTCCGTCGGTTCTGCAGCGACCGCGGCATCGAGTTCGCGGTCGCCGAGCACTTCGACCGGGGCGCGGAGGGCGCGGTCGACCTCGCGCGCGCGGTCGTGCGCCAGGCCGAGCGCGATCAGACCCGGTTCCGCCCGCTGTACGAGCTGGCGCAGTCGGTGCCGGACAAGATCCGCGCGGTCGCGACGCGCATGTACGGAGCGTCCGACGTCGCCTTCACCAAGCAGGCCGAGCGCGACCTGGCCGACATCGCGCGGCTCGGCTACGACAAGCTGCCGGTGTGCATCGCGAAGACGCACAGCTCGCTGTCTGACGATCCCAAGCTGCGCGGCCGACCGCGCGACTTCGACGTGACCGTGCGCGCGATTCAGATCAACGCCGGAGCCGGCTTCCTGGTCGTGCTCACCGGCGACATCTTGCGCATGCCGGGGCTGCCGCGGACTCCGCGCGCCGAATCGATCGATCTTCACGGCCAGGACGTCGTGGGGCTGCAGTAGCGGCGGCGCGCGGCTGCGGCCGCGGCGGTGCCGAGCGCGATCGCCCGGTCCGGATCGCGCGCCAGCGCGGCGACGGCCTCGGCCAGCACGACCGGGTCGCGCGGCGGCACCAGCACGCCAGTCACGCCGGGCTCGACGTGGTCGACCAGCGCGCCCGCGGCCGTGGCCACGACCGCGCGGCCGCGGCACATCGCCTCCACCGCGGTGAGACCGAACGTCTCGAACCAGCTCGGCACGACCACGATCGACGCGCCGGCGTAGTGGCGCGCGAGGGCATCGCGGCCGAGCCAACCGACGAGTTCGGCCTGCGGCGCGCTCGCGGAAAACCGCGCGCGCCAGCGAGCATCGGCCCGCGGGTTTTCCGGGACGCCGCCGGCGACGACGAACCGAGCGCGCGGGCACGCGCGCGCGACGGCCGGAATCGCGGCGATCCACTCGGCGGTGCCGTTGACGTCGGAGAACCGCCCCGCGTACAGGATCGGGCCGCCACGGGCCGGGGGGCCGGCCGCCGCGAGCGCCGCCGCGCAGTCCGGCACCGGCAGCGCCGCGACCCGCAGGCGAGACGCACACTCCGGCACGTCGGCGGCCAGCGCGTCGGCCGCCGCGCGCGACGGCGCGATCACCTCGTCGGCGGCGCGAAGCAGCGCGCGCTGGGCGGCGACGCTGCGCGGTACGCTGCGGACGCCGCGCAGGGCGGCCTGCACCGCCTGGCACACGTGCGCCACGGCGACGACGCGCGCGCCGACGCGACGGCACGCGTCATCCACTTCGGACCACAGTGTGCCATGGTGTAGATACACCACATCTGGCGCGAACGCGACGATGCGCGCGCGCGCCTCGTCGGCCGAGGCCGCGCCGAGCACGCGGACGATCCAGCCGCCGGCCCCGTCCTGTCGCACGCGAGGGGCGACCGCGCCGGCCGCGCGCGCGCGATAGCCGTCGAAGGACACGACGCCGACGCACCAGCCGGCGTCCCGGTGGATCGCGACGATCGCGTCGACCGCGGTCGACATCCCGCCGATGCAGCGGGGCGGAAACCCGCGCGTAACGTGAACGACCCGCATCACACGTCGAGCCCGGCGAACGGATCGGCCGCGCCCGGCGGAAGCGGCGGCCCCGCGGCGACCGCGAACGCTTCGGTCGCGAGCAGCCGGTCCACCACGCCGGGCCACAGGAACGTGCGCGGATCGCCGCCGGCGAGCTGCGACGTGTGCGCCGCGAGCGCCGCGAGCTTGCGCGCGCGCACCGGCGCGACGTCGACCACGAGCTGCGGCGCGCGCGGAGTCGGCGGCAGCGGATCGACGACCGGCGACGGCCGCAGCCGCCGCAGCGCGGCCCATACCGGGGTGAGCAACCCGGTCGGAAACACCGCGTGCAGAACGCGCACACCGGGCCCGACCGCCTCGGCCACCCCGCGGCTCACGGCGATGTGGTCGCGGTGGCCGTAGCCGCCGTCCGGGCCGAAGGTGACCACGACGTCCGGCCGCGCGCCGGCGAGCCACCGGCGCGCGGCGAGCGCGACGTCGCCGGCGGTGACCGCGCCGTCCGGCAGCCCCCACACCGTCGGCGGCGCCGCGCCGATCGCGCGGCACGCGGCGGCCAGCTCGCGCACGCGCACCGCCGCGAGCGGCCCGGCCACCGGCTCTCGCGCGCGCCCCGCCTCCCCTCGCGTCGCGCACACCACGTCGACGCGCGCGCCGCGCAGGGCGGCGAGGGAGAGCAGTCCGGCGGCCGCAAACGACTCGTCGTCCGGGTGCGCCCAGATGCCCGCGATCCGCACCCGGCGCCTCACAGCGCCAACGCGATCGCCAGCGCGATCGTCGCGCCGGTGGCGTCGGCGAACAGCAGAGCGTCGAGCGTGAGCCCGAACGCCTGGAACCTGGCGCGCCACGGCGCGCGCCGGCGCACCCGCTCCGTCGGGAGCGCCGATTGGCGAAGTCGTTCGGCGAGGTCGTCGAACCGCGCCCAGTCGCGCGCCGCCACGTACCAGGCGCCGCCGCGCCGCGACACCATCGCCACCGCGTCGTCGTACACGATCGCGCGCGCGAGTCGGTCCGTCCCCATACGAAAGCCGTACTGGCTCCACCCCCAGCGCACGCCGTCGCGATCGATCCGCAGTCGCGCGGCGCGCACCGCGTAACCGACGGCGGCCACCCCCAGGAACAACACCGGGGCGGCGAGCAGAATCTCGACCCCCGGCTGAAACTTTCGCCGCCACGCGAGCGTCCACGTGAGAACCGCGACGGCGAACACGTAGTAGAAGATCGCCTTCGCGCGGCGGCGCGCCGCCGGCCGCGCCTCGAACTCGCCGGCCGCCGCGCCGGCGAACTCCACCCCGGGCGGCGCGTCGACGGCGCTCACCGGTCGGCCCCCTCGCGGCGCAGCGCGCGCTCGAGCGCCGCGCGGATGGCGCCGAGGCGGTCCGCGTCGTCGATCTTGCGCGGCGGCGTGCCCGCGGCGACGTAGAACGTGTCGGCCACGCGATTTCCCTCGGTAGCCACGCGCGACAGGAAGATATCGAGCCCCAACTCGGTGAGCGCGTTGGCGATCGTGTACAACACACCGACGCGGTCTTGGGTCACCACGTCGATGACCGTGTAGTCGTCAGACACGTCGTTGTCGATCGTGACCTGCGTCGGCACGGCCGGCTCGACCCGCGGCTTGAGCCCCGACGGTGGACGGCGGCGCGCGATGAGACGCCCCGCCTCGTCGACCCGCAGGCCGCGCTCGTCGAACAGCCCGCACAGGTCGGCGCGTACGCGGTCCCACCGCGGGTCGTCCTCCGGGATCGCGCGGCCCTGCGCGTCGCGCACGTAGAACACGTCGAGCGCCAGCGGATCGCCGCCGGGCGCGTCTCGCCGCGTGCCGACGACGGCGCCGAGAATGTCGATCCGGTGTGCCGCGAGCACGCCGGCGACCGCGGTGAGAAACCCCCGGGTGTCGCGGGACACGACCGCGGCTTCCGTGTGGCCGTGGCCCTTGCGGCGGTGAACCGACAGCTCCACCGGCGCGTCCGACCGCGCATACGCGCGCGCCAACCGGAAGTGCTCGACGATCTGCCGCTGGGCGAGCTGCGCGAAGTAGCGGTCCGGCAAGCCGGTAAAGAATGCGTCCACCTCGGCCTCGGTCCCGATCCCCTCGTCGACGACCTGCATGCGCACGAGTTCGCGCAGCCGCCGCGCCGCGCGCTCCGCGTCGCCGTCGGCCGCCGCGTCCCCGCCGCGCAGATACGCGCGCGCCTTGACGTACAGCTCGCGCAACAGCTGGCCCTTCCACTCGGTAAGGTTGCCCGGCGCGGTCATCGCGGTGTCACAAAACGTGAGCACGAACAGCTGCGACAGCGTCTCCTCGTCGCCGATGCGGTCGGCGAATCGTGCGATCATCGCGTCGTCGGACAGATCCCGGCGCTGCGACAGGTGCGCCATCGTGAGGTGCTCGCGCACGAGCAGCGCCGTGCGATCCACGTCCTCGGCGTCGACGCCGAGGCGCTCGGCGATCGCGCGGGCCAGTCGCGCCCCCTTCTCGGCGTGGCCCTTGCCGAGCGGCTTGCCGACGTCGTGCAGCAGCGTCGCCAGATACAACGACACCGGCCGGCGGACCGCCCGCACGGCCTCGGTCACCGTCGGCGCGCGGTCGGCCAACTCGCCGCGCGCGATCCGCTTGAGCAACGCCACCGCGTACAACTGATGCTGGTCCACCGTGTAGACGTGGTACAGGTCGTGCTGCACGCGGCACGTGCACGGCGCCCATTCCGGCATCAGCGAGTTCAAGATGCCGAGGCCGTGCATCTGTTCGAGCAGCGATGGGCGGCGGTGATCGCGCGGATCGATGAGCGCGTCGACGAACAGCCGCGAGGCCTCCCGATCGCCGGTGAGCAGGTCTGGACGTTGGGCGAGCCGCTCCGCGACGACATCGGCGGTGTGGGCATAGACGGGCATGTCCAGTTCGGCCGCGACGCGAAACAGCCGAACCATCTCCGACGGTCGCTGCGCAAATACGTCCGGATCCCGCGACGACAGCTTGCCATTGAATGCGACGAAGCTCGGATCGATGCGCGCGATGCGAGGGCGCCGGCGCGGCGGCACGAGCGCGTATTCGAGCACGCGCTCGGCGATCTGCGTGACGGCGCGCGCGTGCAGGTAGTAGTCGCGCATCAGCGCCTCGACCGCGGGCGCCACCGCCGGCCGCGCGTCGCCCTCCGGCAGCGTCGCGTCCGGATACAGCTCCGGCGCGATCGCCTCCTGCAACTCGAAGGTGAGCTGATCGGTCGCGCGCCCGGCCGCGAGCTGCACGCGCGCGCGCAGCTCGAGCAGCCGGTCGAGGGCGGCGGCCATCTGGCCCGCCTGGCGCGCCGACAACTCGCCCAGCGCGACCAGGTCGTCGAACGAGCGAACGCCCCACCGCGCCTGCGCCGCCCACAGAGCGGTCGCCAGGTCGCGCAGCGCGCCGATGCCCTGCTTGAGGTTCGGTTCGAGCAGGTACAAGGATGCGCCGAAGCGGTCGTGGCGCGCGCGCCGCTCGGCGGCGAGACGGTGGATGAAGTCGTTCGTGTTGCGGTCGCGCGCGACGGCGCGGGCGGTCGCGCGCGCCAGCTCGTCGGCGACAGCGCGGTCGCCGGCGAGCCAGCGCGCGTCGAGCAGCGCCGTCGCCGTGGGCAGGTCGTCGCGCGCGAGGCGGGCCGCGTCGCGCGGCGCGCGGATCGCGTGGCCGACCCGCCAGCCCGCGTCCCACATCGGGTAGAGCAGCGCGTCGGCGACCGCCCGCGGCGCGTCCGCCTCCGGCCGCGGCGCCAGCACGACGAAGTCGATGTCGGAAAAGGGGCACATCTGCTCGCGGCCCCACCCGCCGGTCGCGACCAACGCCAACCCCCGTGCCTCGGCGCCGGCGGCGCGCACCGCGTCGTCCCACAGCGCGCGAACCTCGTCGTCGTAGGCCCGCGACAGCGCACGGCATGCCGCGAGGCCGCCGGCCCCGGCGTCGAGCCGAGCCGCCACGCCGCGGCGAGCGCGGTCGATCGCCTCGCGCAGGCGTGCCGCGCGGTCGCGCGGCGCGGCGGGCGGGGCGATCGGGTCGGTCACGCGTCAGGTGTACACCGGCCGAACCGGCCGTCAAAGGTTTGACAACGCCTCTCGGCCTGGCGTAAGCCCCAGAAGCTATGGCCACCCTGGAGATCGGTCCCCTGACCAACTTCCTCGACGACGACGAGATCGCGGCGATCATGCGAGCGCTCGAGGAACACGGCGCGCCGGCGCTCGACGGCGACGGCGACGACGACGCGCACGTGATCGAGAGCAACATCGACGACGATCTGCTCGCCGACTTCCGCGATCAGCTCGAAGCCAACGACGCGGGCTGCGATATTTACTTGCCGGTCGAGTTCGAGGATGTCTTCGAGGCCGCCGGCTACACCATCGGCTCGGCGCCCGCGCTGCTGCTCGCGCTGGCGAACATGCAGGACGACATCGGCATCGACGAGGACGACGAGGACGACGACGACGTCGACGACGACGACTTCGATGACGACGACATCGGCCCCGAGCCGCTCGGGTTCGACGACGACGCGAATGCGATCGATCTCAAGGACCAGCACATGCGGCACCTGTGGCGCGCGTTTCACCGCGGCGCCAATGCCGCCATCCACCGCAACGTCCCCCTGTTCGTCCGGATGGACTGACCCGGCTTGCGCCGGACGGCTCGCCGCGAAACGTCGGCGGCGGTGGCGGTGACCCCTGTGATCGCCGGCAAGACGCCGCCGCGCGGGCCGGCGGTGCGATATGGCGCTACGAACGCCCCGGGGTACGCTGGCGGGCCGTTTCGATACAGGCCATCGCCGTCCGCGGTTCGGCCAGTCGGTCGGTCCTCGCGCCGGTGCGGCGGCGCGCGGTCCGCAGGCGGTTACTCCTCGGCGGCGACGGATTCGGCGATGGTCTGCGCGGCCTCGGCCGGCGTGAGTTCGCCGCGCACGACCGCGTCGACCCCGCGCAACAGCGGCACGTGCACGCCGAACTGGTCGGCGATGCGGACCGCGGCGGCCGCCGCGCGGACGCCCTCGGTGTGCTTGGCGCGGGGCACGACGCCGCGCCGGCCGAGTTCCAACCCGAGCAGGTAGTCGCGCGCGTGCGCCTCCGGGGTGGTGCGCACCAGCAGGTTACCGAGCCCCGCGAGGCCCGCGAACGTGCGCGCCTCGCCCCCGACCGCCTCCCCGAGGCGCGACGCCTCGGCGACCGCGCGGCAGATCATCACCGCGCGCGGCCCGGGGCCGACGTCGAGCGCGTCGGCCATCGCGACCGCGACCGTGTGCGCGCCCGACAGGGCGGCCGCAAACTCGGTGCCGATCAGGTCGCGACCGCCGTAGACGCGCAACACGGGCGGCACGCCGAGCAGTCGGCGGCCCTCGGCGACCACGTTGTCGAACCGGGATGCGACGACCATCGACGCGTACTGCCGGCGCACGAGGTCGTTGGGCAACGCCGGGCCGGCCAGCACTCCGACCATCTTGACCGGTGTCTCGTCGCGCACGACCCGACTGACCCGATCGTCGCCCGGCGTCGCCAGCGCGCCGTTGGCGTGCACGACCATGTGGCTGCCGTCGAGTACGTCGCCGAGTTCGCGGACGCGCGCGCGCACTTCGGTCGACGCGATCGCGAGCACGATGAAGCGCGCCGACGCAGCGAGGTCGGCCGGGTCGACCGTAGCGCGCAACGACGGCGCGAGCCGAACGCCGGGCAGCCGGCCGGCGTTCGTGCGATCGGTGTTGATCTCGTCGGCGACCTCGCGGTTGGACGTGAGCAGGACGACGTCCCGACCGGTCGACGCCACCAGATTGGCCAGCGCCGTCCCGAACCGGCCCGCGCCGACGACTCCAAGAGTTTCGTGTCGCTCTGCCATCAGTAGTCCCTCAGGTGCGCCGACCGGTTGCGATAGTAGTAGACGAGTCGCGGCGCGCCGATCTGCAGCGCGTCGCCGGCGCGCACGGCGACCGGTCGCGTGTGGTACCCGCCCAGCGCACGCAGCGCATCGTCGACGATCTGAGATGGTGTCATCCGCTGCACGCGATCGTGCACCCGT
Source organism: Deltaproteobacteria bacterium (assembly GCA_003696105.1). Lineage (NCBI taxonomy): Bacteria > Pseudomonadati > Myxococcota > Myxococcia > Deltaproteobacteria bacterium. The sequence goes on from RFGE01000124.1 coordinate 24,923, forward strand.
CCCACCTCCGGCCGCGCCGCGATCGCGCGCCGCAAACGATCGATCCGCTGCTCTACCGCCGCCACCGGCACTCGCAGTTCGTGCCGCGGGACGCGCAGCAGCCGGTAGACGTCGTGCGTTCCCGCGGCCGCGACGAGTTCGTCGAACAGCGCGCGCGCGGTGAGGTGCGAGGTCAGGAACACGGTCTCGCGGCGATAGGCGTGGACGAGTTCCTCGCCGAGTTCCCGCGTGTACTGGGCGTCTCGCTGGGGGTCTTCCGCGACCTGGCCGCGCGCGTCGCACAGGTAGCGGCTCGGATCGACGAGGCGACCCCGCCGATCGCGCGACCGGCCGTCGTCGTCCACCTCGTTGCCGAACGGATCCATCGGCCGGCCGAACCGCAGCACCACGGACTCCTCGAGCGACAGCACACGGCGCAGAAACTGGACGATGCGGCCGACCTGCGAGAACTCGTCGTCCTCGATGATGTAGCGCTGGCGGCCCTGTTCGGCCAGGTGGTCGTCGACGAGCGTCTCGGCCTCGAGGACGAGGTGGTAGTTGATCGTCACCGGCACGACGTAGATCGGCCGCAGCGTGTGCGCAAACGCCTGCACGGACGTGCCGAGCAGGCCGAGTTTGAGCTTGCTCTCGACGTGGTTCGACCGGCAGCGCGTGCCGCCGGGGAAGAACAGCGAGTGGTAGCCATGCTCGAGCAGTACGGTCGAGTACTGCTTGAGCACATCTTTGTACAGCGAGAACTTCAGGCGCCGGTCCACCCTGTAGGCACCCAGGTTGTGCATGAAAAACGAGATGAGCCGGTTGGAAAACAGGTTCTTGCCGGCGCCGTACGTACACGGCGGCAGCCCCGACGTCTCGAGCGCGAAGCCGAGCACGATCGAATCCATGTTCGACGAGTGCGTCGGCGCGACGACGAGCGTTCCGTGTTCGGCGCACGTGCGCACGACGTCGACCGCGCCCTGGACTTGCACGCGATCTGCCAGGCGCGAGAGCCCGCCGAGCGCGTCGGCCCCGCCGAGCGGCGTGAAGGCGAGCCCGAGTGCCGTCGGCAACACGCCGCTGGCGAACCGGTAGACCCGCGGGTTGAAGTTGCCGACGACGTCGAGCGCGTAGTGGCGGGCGAGCCGCTCGAGTTCGCGGCGCTTGTCCGCCTCCGACATCGTGCCCAGGCGCGCCGCGAGGTCGTGCCAGCGGGCGTAGGCGCGCTGCGACTTCCGATCGGTGTACGCGGACAGGCGGCTCATCTCGCAGTAGGCCACCTCGTTGAGCACGTACTCGATCGATCGGTCTCCTCCCGCGGCGGCCGCGGCGAGCCGATCCGCGACCACTCGCCGGACCACCTCGTCGACGAGAGCGTCGCGATCGCGATTGAAGTGGACGAGACGGTTTTCCACGGCTCCCGGCACGATTCACTCCCCCTGGCGGCCCTCGATCGCCATCAACAACAAGACCGCGGCCATCCCCAGCCGGCGGTCGAGCGTGCGCTGCGGGTCCATGCTGAAGTCGACCTCCGCCTTGTACACGAACGGATTCCAGCTGCGGCGCACCGTGCCGGCGATCCCGGCCGGCGTGGCGATCTCGTACCGTTGCGGAACGATCCCGACCAATCGCCGCAACCACGCCCAGCCCGCTTCGGTCGCGCGCCCGATCGGTTGATCGTCCGCGTCGAGGATCTCCCACGTGTCCCGCACCAGTGACCGCCAACCGCGGCGGCGCAATGCGCCGACCTTCTCGCCGCGCTGCGCATCGACCACGTCGTAAGCCGCCGAGAAGTCGATGATGTTGCGGGCGCGAATGTGCAAAATGAGGTGCTTGCCGTCGCGATCCGCGTACGCGCGAATGTCCTCCCGCAGGCGAAACAGCTTTTGATGGCAGTACAGCAGCAGCCGCCCATCTGGGTCGAAGAACTCGTATTTCGGCGCGATCGCGAGGACTTTCCGGCGGACGACCACTCGGTCGACGGCCCACCACACCGGCCGGTCGAGCGCCGCGCTCCGGTGTTGCATCGCCGCGCAATCTAGTGCAGATTCGGCGTGGCGTCGAGGCTGTTCGTCGCCCGGAAGCCGGGGCCTGTGCTATGGTCGAAGGGACGTCGGCTCGCGGCAGGCCTCGCACGCCCGCCCGTCCTCTCCGGTTGGCCGAAGCGCTCGGGCGAGCGCAGCACCGTCCCAGGGAGCGTCCCTGACGAGGCCGCAAGCGAACGATGAACCCCCGCGCGGTGCGGACCACGCGAACGACAACTCCGGTGTCCACGAAACAGACAACGCCCTCGCCGGACGAACCGGCTCCCGATGCCCGCGGGACCGCACAACGCGCGACCGGCGGAAAGAAGACCGCGCGCGGCGGGCGGGCGCGCGCGGCCGGTGCCGACGGGGTAGCCGCGGTCGAAGCCGATACGACGGCGGCCGACACGACGGGCAAGGCGCGTCCCCGCGCGGCGTCGAAGGGCGCGCGTGCGAAGGCGACCGCGGCGAAGGCGACCGCGGCGAAGGCGACCAAGGCAAAGGCGACCGAGGCAAAGGCGACGAGGGCGAAGGCGACCGAGGCAAAGGCGACCGCGGCGAAGGCGACCAAGGCGAAGGCGACGAGGGCGAAGGCGACCGAGGCAAAGGCCACCGAGGCGAAGGCGACGAGGGCGAAGGCGACCAAGGCAAAGGCCACCGAGGCGAAGATCGCCGAGGCGAAGGCCGCCGAGGCGAAGGCCGCCGGCGCGAACGCGGCCCGATCGAGCGCCGCCGGCGGCGGCGCGGCTGCCGACGCCGCGGTTGAGCCGATCGGCGCCCCCCCGACCGATGCGGCGGCGAGCGGGCGCGCCGATCTCGCTGCGCCCGCGTCGCGCGGCGCGAAGGCCGCGCGCCCGCGCCCCGACGTCCCCGACGAGGTCAAGCGCGGGCGCTCGGACCGCCTCAACGCGCTGGTCGACGTCGCCCGTGCGCGGCTGGGCATCGACGATCTTCGCCCCGGCCAGGCGGAGGCGCTCGAACACATCCTCGCGGGCCGCGACGTCATCGCGGTCATGCCGACCGGCAGCGGCAAGTCTCTGCTGTACCAACTGCCGTCGCTCGCACTGCCCGGCCTCACCGTCGTCGTGTCGCCGTTGATCGCGCTCATCAAAGATCAGATCGACAAAATGGAGGCACTCGGCGTGCCGGTCGCGCGGATCGACTCGACGCTCACCACGCGCCAGCGCCGCAAGATGGACGACCTCATCCTCGCGCCCGGCGGCAAGCTCGTGCTCACGACGCCCGAGCGAATGGCCGACCCCGAGTTTCGCGCGTTCTTGCTGCGCGGCGCCGGCGGCGTGGGCGTATCCCTGTTTTGCGTCGACGAGGCCCACTGCGTGTCGCATTGGGGGCACGACTTCCGCCCGTCGTACCTGGTGCTCAAGCGCGCCATCCGGGATCTCGGTCGCCCGCAGGTGCTGGCGACCACGGCGACCGCGCCGCCGCACGTGCGCGAGGACATCAAGGAACAGCTCGAGATCCCGAACGCCGAGATCGTCACCACGACGTTCGACCGGCCGAACCTCCATTACGAGGTCATCGCGCTGCCCGGTGAGGACGACAAGAAGCGCACGCTGATCTCGCTGCTCAAGAAGCTGCCGCGCCCGGGCCTCGTGTATTGCGCGACGGTCCGCGCGGTCAAACAGCTCACCGAGGAGGTGGCCCGCCACGGCGTGCCGGTCGCGATGTACCACGGCCGCATGACCAAGAAGGAACGCACCGAGCAGCAGGAACGGTTCATGCCGCTGCGCAGCGACCTGGTCATGATCGCGACCAACGCGTTCGGCCTCGGAGTCGACAAGCCCGACATCCGCTACGTCATGCACTACCACGTGCCGGGGTCGCTCGAGCAGTACGCGCAGGAGGCCGGCCGCGGCGGCCGCGACGGCAAACCGACGCGCTGCGTGCTGCTGTTTTCGCCCGACGACGTCGCGATCCAGGAACACTTCCTCAAGGGCACCTATCCGAGCCGGCGCCAGGTGTGGGCGGTCATCCGCGCGCTCGAAGCGTGGGACGACCAGGAGGCGCGCGCACAACTGCTCGGCGGAGAGGTCGACCCGTCGGCCGCCAAACCGACGCTGGCGAACATCGCGATCGCCAGCAAGGTCGGCGCGCAGCGCACGCGCACGGTCCTCAACCTGCTGCAGGGCGAGGGCTGGGTCACCGAGAGCGACGACCACCTGTTTTCGCTGGCCGATCCGCCGCCCGACCCGAAATTGGTCAATGAACGGGCCAAGCAGTACGAGGCGAGGCGCATCGCGGACCGCCGTCGCCTCGAGGCGCTGCTCGATTACGTCGCGGCACCCGGCTGCCGCAGCCAGGTCATCCTCCGCTACCTCGGTGAGCCGGACCCGCCGGTCTGTGGCCGGTGCGACAACGACCTGCGGTCGAAGGAGGCGGCGCTCGCGGCGGCGCGCGAGGCGCTCGGACTCGAAAAGCGCGTCGTCGCCCACCTCGACGCGGAGGAACCGGTCGACGACAAGCCCAAGCGCGTCGTGCGGACCCGCGTGATCGACCTCGACGCGCTCGAGGCCGAGCAGACCGCGCAGCGGACCGCCGAGGCGAAGGCGGCGACGAGCGCGGCCGGCGCAGGCGATGCGACCGCTCCCTCGCCGACACGGCGCGCCGACGACGAGTTGCAGCGGCTGATCGCCGAGCAGGCGGCCGATGCCCGTGCCGACGGCGCCGCCCCCGCCCCGGCCAGCGCCACGGAGGCGGACGACGACTACGAGTACGAGTACGTCGACGAGGACGAGGAATTCGTCGACGAGGACGGTTACGAGTACGGCGAAGTCGAGATCATCGACCGGACGGCGGCCGAGATCGCCGAGGACGACGACGAACTTCCCGACGCCGAGATCACCATCCTCAAGCGCAAACACCGGGACAAACCACCGAAGCAGGCGGCGCCGCGACCGGACGACCGGCCCAAAAAGAAGAAGCGCCGGCGCCGGCGGCGCAAGAAGCCAGCGGGGATGCCGGCCGCGGACCAGTTCACCAGCCCGGTGATGGACAGCGAGGGCGCCGCACTGCACCGGCCGGTGCAGCTCGCGGAACCGGCCGAGGGCGCCGGCGGGCCGCTCGTCGAATACGTGCGTGGATCGCTGCGGATCAACTCGCAGCCGGTCGCGTCCGCTGCACCGACCGACTCGCCCGGCAAACGCAAGCGGCGCCGCAAGAAGCCGGGCCGGCCGCAGCCGTTCGCAGCCGGCGGTTCCGGCGGTCCGCCCCCCCGCGGCCCGGGCGCACTGCCCGCCGGTTCTGGAACTCCGGCGCACGCCTTCGGGGGCGACGGCGATGCGCAGCCTCGACCGAAGCGAAAAAAGAAGCGCCGCCGCCGGCGCCGCAACGGTGCAGGCGCGGCAACGGACGGGCCCGTGTCGTTCTTTTCGATCGCCCCGCCGCCCGGCAACGGCAACGGCACGTCGCCTCGCAAGAAACGGCGGCGGCGCCGCCGCGGCCCGCGCCCCGGCGCCCCGGCCGAACCGCCGGCCGAGTGACGCCGCGCCGCCTGGCCTCGCACTGCGATCCGCGGCGCGCCGCCCGGCGGCCTACGCACCGGCGTCGTACTCGAGCCGCACCTCGGCCACCTCGGCGACCGCCTCCGCCATGCGCATCAGGCGAGCGACCCGGCGCGCCTCGTCCAGATAGATCGGCTCGCCGACGCGGCGCTCGATGAACGCCACGTAGCGCGACCTCACGCCCGGCTGCGCCGCGACCACGACGGCGCGCAAGTGAAACAGCGGCACGCGCTCGGCGCGGCGCAGACCGGCCACCCGGTGTTCGTACACCAGCGTGCCGGCCTCGCGGTCGAGGACCAGCCGGCGCTGGAGCGTCGCAAGCACCGCGCCGAGCGCGACGGCGGCCGCGGGCGCGATCGTCCACCAGGGATCGATCGCGTGGGCCGCGGGCAACGCCGCGGCACCGAGCGCGAGCAGTCCCCAGCCGCACGCCCGGGTAGCGCGCGACAGCTCCAGCACCACGCGGCGGTCGCTCCGCTCGGCCATGCGCAGCGATCCGATCCAATCGCTCACACTCCGAGAGTAGCAGCCGGGGCCGCTTCGAGGTACCGTGCCCGCATGTCCGGTGCGTTCGTTCGCTTGGCCTGCGCCGCGCTGCTCGCGGCGAGCACGGCGTGTGGCTCCCGGGAGTCCTCCGAGCCGGCCCAGTCGGCGGCGGGAACACCACAGACGGCGTCCAGCGAGTTGGTCGGCGTCCATCCGACGGTGTTCCAGTGCGACTCGATCACGCCGGCGGACGCGATCGGCCGCGCCGTCGGCGGCCGCGTCGAGGCGATGCCGCCGATGTTCGAACCGCCGCGGGGAACGCCGAAGCCGTGCGACTACCGCCAGGTCGACGCCCCGCCGGCCGCCGTACAGGACGGCGCTCCCGCACCCGCGCAGCGGATGTGGAGCATCCGCTACGACTGCCGAGACGACTTCGTGCCGATCACCGAGCGCGAAATGAAGCGTCTCGTCGACGCCGAGGGCGCCACGCGCGTGCAGGTCGGCGCGTGGGGCGTCGACCATCGCGACGCGGCTCTCGTGTTCCGCGACGACGACGCGCCGTGCACCGTCCGCATCGTCGGCCCGGGCGCGGCCGAACGACTCGCGATCGCGCAGCTCGTCGCCCGCGGCCTCACGCCGAAGACGGCGCCGATGACGCCGCGCGCCGCCCGCTGACCCGTGCCCGCGGCCGCCGCTCGCGGTTGCGATCCTCGATCGCGCCGGCGGCACCGCGGCCGATCCGTTGCGATGCGCAGCCGCCCGCCCGCCGACCCGACCGCCGCGATCCCGCCGCGAGGATTTGCGGCCGCGGTGCCCGCGTGACCGTCCGACACGAACTGCGTGCGCTCGGTCGGCTCGCCGCGCCGATCGCGCTGGCCAACCTCGGCGGCCAGTTGCTCGCGTTCGTCGACATGGTGATGCTGGGCCGCTACCACAGTGCGGCGCTGGCGGGCGCGGGGATCGCGAGTACGGTCATCCTGATGGTGCAGGTCGTCGGCATGGGCGCGGTCCTCGGCCTCGACACCCTCGTGCCGCAGGCGCTCGGCGCCGGGGAGGCGGGGCGCGCGCGCCGGCTGCTGTGGGCCGGCATCCGGGTCGCCGTCACCGTCGGCGTGCCCCTCACCGCAATCGCCGGCGCGACCGTCGCGATCTACCCGCGGTTCGGCGTCGCGCCGGCCGTCGCGACCGACGCCCGGCTCTACACGCTGTGGCGGCTGCCCGCGCTGTTGCCGATGTTGATCGTGACCGCGCAGCGCGCGTACCTGCAAGCCGCCGGCACCACGCGCCCGATCCTCGTCGCGATTGCGGCCGCCAACGCGCTCAACGTCCCGCTCAACGCAGCGCTCATCTTCGGGTTGCCGGAGGTCGGCCTGCCGCCACTCGGCGTCGCCGGCGCGGCGCTCGCGACCGACGTCGTGTCCATCGCGATGGCGGGCATCCTCGCGCTGGCGATCCGCGGCGTCGCGGCGCCGCCGTCGCGCGAGCCGATTGCGCCGCTCGCGCGCAAGACCCTGCGCGTCGGCCTGCCGGTCGGCCTCCAGTACGGCGCCGAGGTGGGCGCGTTCGCGCTGGTCGGCGTGCTCGCGGGAGCGATCGGCGAGCGGGCCGCGGCCGGTCACCAGGTGGCGCTCACGCTCGCGTCCGTCGCGTTCAACGCGGCGCTCGGCCTCGGCTCGGCCGCGGCCGTGCGGGTCGGCCAGGCGGTCGGGCGCGGCGATCCGGCGGGCACGCGCCGCGCCGGTGCGACCGCGCTCGCCGCCGCCCTCGGCGTGATGTCCATCTCGGCCGTCTGCCTGGTCGCGGTGCCGCACGCCCTCGCCCGCTGGGTCACCGACGATGTGGCGGTCGCGGCGACGGCGGTCCCGCTGATCCGCATCGCGGCGCTGTTTCAACTGTCCGACGGCGCTCAGGCGGTCGGCGCCGGCGTGCTGCGCGGCTGCGGCGACACCCGCGCGGCGTTCGCCGGCAACGTCGCCGGCCACTACGCGGTCGGCATTCCGCTGGCCATCGCACTCGCGTTCGGCGCGGGCTGGGGAGCGGTTGGACTGTGGTGCGGACTGTCGGCCGGGCTCACGGCCGTCGCGCTCGCGCTGTGGGTGCGCTTCTTTTCCCGAGCGAAAACCCCGATCGCACGCGCGTAACCCGGGCCATACTCACGGCGTGCGCTTCCGAGCGATTGGATGGATGGCGGCCGCCATCGCGACCGCGGGCTGTGGCGCCGACGCCGACGCGCCCGCGGGCCCGATCGGTTATCGCGTCCTGCGCTACGACTACACGGTCGACGTGCGCACCCGCGAGGCGCACGCCGTCGTGGACCTCGCGATCGACACCGGCGGCGACTGCCTGTCGATCCCGCAGCGAGCCGCCGGGCTGGCGAACGTCACCCTCGACGGCGAACCGATCCGCGCCGGCTCCCTCGCGGATGGAGTGCTCACCGCGTGCGGCGCCGGATGGTTCGCCGGACAGACCGCGACACTCGCCGCCGACGTCGTCGTGCCGGACGAGACCTGGGGTGACTCGCAGGTCGGCTTCTCCGTCACGGAGGATCTCGAGGGCCGGCCGTTCACCTACCTCGTGAGCTGGGTCGGCGGCTGCGACCGGTTCGGCCCGTGCGATTCGGCGCCCGACCGGTTCGCGCGCTACCGGTTCGAGGTCCACCACGCGCCGAGCGCGACCGCGCTGTGTCCGGGACGCGTCGAAGCCGCCTCCGAGGACGTCACGGTGTGCACCTTCGACTTCGACGGCGGCCCGACCTATTCCACCTTCGGCATCGCCGTCGGCGAAAGCTGGACGGCCACCGACCTGGGCGAGTGGAACGGCGTGCGGGCGACACTGTACGACTCGGCATCGACCGGAATCGCGGCGGCGGTCGACGCCGATCGCGTCGCCGCGTTCGTCGATTGGATGGCGGCGCACTTCGGTCCGTACCCCTACGGCGACGAGCTGCGCCTGTTTACCGGGCCGACGTACTGGAACGGGTTCGAACACCCCGGCAACATCGCGCTCAGCGACGGTCTCGTGCGCGGGTTCGGGTCGCTGTACGCGCGGCCGCTCGAACACACCATGTTGCACGAGATCGCGCACCAGTGGGCCGGCGACCAGACCACGCTCGCGACGCCATACGACTTCGTCTGGAAGGAAGCCATGGCCGAGTACCTCGCGTTCGCGTTCGAGGACGTGGACACGCCGGACGTCGCGGTCCGCACCGCTCGCGCGTGGCGCGCGTTCGCACAGCGCGCCGAGTACTACCCCGTTCCCGACGAGCGCCCGCCGCTGCTCGACTACTACGGCGACGTGTACGGGGCCGGTCCCATGGTGCTGTTTCGCCAGATCGAGGCGATGTTCGGCCGCGACGCGGTGCTCGCCGCGCTCGCCGACCTGCTCGGCCGGCCGCGCGCGATCGGCGTGGCGGACGTGCGCGCGGCACTCGAGGCGGCGACCGGCGCCGACCTGAGCGGCTACTTCGACGCGTGGGTGTACGGCGCGGGCGCGCCGCAGTGGCCGCGCGTGACCATCGTCGTGGACGACGACGGCACGGGCGTGACCGTCACGGCCACCCAGGTGACCGGCGGCCGCGTGTTCGGCGTCGCGTTCCCCGTCCGCCTCGCCGGCGACGGCGAGGGCGACGCGGTCGACGTCTGGCTCGACTTCGGCGTCGACGGCGCGCGGGTCGCCCGCGCGACCGCCAGCCCTGGCTTTGCCGTCACCGGCTGGCAGGTCGATCCGGACGCCTACTCACTCGTCATCGAGGATGCCGGCGCGGCCGCACCGCCCGCCGCGCCGCGTAATCCATGGCTGGCCGCGCGGCCGAGCCGCTGAGCCGCGCGCGTCAGAAGGTGACGCGCAGCCCGAATCGGATCGACTGCGATGCGTACCGCGCGACCGGATTGCCGAAGTTGAGGTTGCGCGTGACCGGATCCGTGGTCGGCGTGCCTTCGGCCAGATCGGCCGCCTTCAGGTACACGAGGTCCTCGTACCGCCCGCCGACGATCGGGTTCGCGTTGTCGAGCGTGTAGGCCTCGTCGACCGCCGCCGTCTGCTCTTGGTTGAACAGATTGAAGATGTCGACGAACGCGCTCACGTCGTAGCCGTACGCGAGTTTGCGCCCGTAGCTGAAGTGCAGGTCCGTGCCGGTCACGAACTCGGTGCGGCCGAAGTACCCGCGCGGCAGCAGGTAGCTCTCGTTGAAGCCGTACAGGTAGTGGGCGCCGAGCACGTCGATCGGCGTCCCCGAAAACGCGCGGAACCGAACGCCGGCGGTGACTTCTCCCGCCTCGCGCAAATCCCACAGGTAGTAGCCGTCGAACTTGATGTAGTGGGTACGGTCCTGCGGCAGCGGCCCGTCACGGTTGGGCAGAAGCTCGATGAGGTCGTATTGGGTGGAGATGTTCGGCAGCGCCGCGCCGTTGTCCTCGTTCAGCAGCCCCGGGTAGTTGCCCTCGGTGCGCGACAGCGTATAGCTGCCCTGGACGTAGAAGTTCCGACTGAACCGCTTGATCGCGGTGAACTCCAGCGCGTTGTAGACCCGGCGCGGCTTGTCGAACGTGCGCACGGCGCGGAACTGCTCGAGCCGCTGTTCGAGCCGCGCGCGGTCGGGATCGTCGGGATCGAGCGCGGCGATCTGCGCCTCCAACGCGGCCTCCTCGGCTTCGGGGAAGCCGTCAGGGCCGGGGTTCGCGACGATGTACGTATCCGCCGCGTCGATCGACACGTCCTCGATGACGCGGCCGAGGCTGCGCCGCTTGTACGCAAGTCCCAGGCGCAGGTCCTCCAGCAGCTCGTACTGGACGCCGACGACCGCCTCGTCGAGGTATTGCGCCTTCGTGCCCGGCGTCACGAGAGTGACGCCGCCGCGGTAGACGTCTCCGTCGCCGGGACGCTCCTCCTGGGTGACGCGCTCCGGGCAGTTTGCCGGGTGCGGCGCGGCCAGGTTCGGGTCCTTCCATTGGCCGCGGTTGCCGCTGGTGCACTGCGAAAACTGCCAGAACGCGCCGTACAGGGCGTCGCCCGAGAACGAGAAGTCGTTGATCGTCATCGGGATGGACTCGTAAAAGCGCCCCCACGACGCGTACAGCTTCGACCTTCCCTCCTTGGTCCAGTCGTAGATCACGCCGAATCGCGGCGCCCACATGTTGCGGAGCGTGAGCGCATTCTTGCCGAGCGGCTCGTCGGTGAACGGGTCGATCGTGCCGCGCAAGTGCTCCGCGTAGCGCAATCGCTGCTCCTCGTAGCGGACGCCGTAGTTCAGCGTCAGATTGGGCTGCAGAGACCAGGAGTCCTGAGCGAATGCCGCCCAGTTGAACGTATTGCCGGTCACCGGCGACTCCGTCAGATACTCGCAGTTGTTGGGCACGAAGTTGCCGTTTTCGTC
>RFGE01000125.1 GCA_003696105.1 Deltaproteobacteria bacterium
GCCGCGGTGCGCGGCCGGCCGCCGGCGCCGCCGCTCAGCCCAAGAACGGCGCGACGCGCTCGCGCGGCCGGCCGCCGGCGCCGCCGCTCAGCGCAAAAACGGCGCGACGCGCTCGCGCGGCCGGCCGATGATCGCGCGGTCGCCGCGGACGAGGACCGGGCGCTGGAGCAACTCGGGGTGCTCGACCAGCAGGTCGACCACCCGCGCGGGCTGGCCGACCAGCGCCGCGGCATCGAGGCCAAGCGCCTTGAATTTCGCGTCCTTTCGTACGAGATCTTCGACCGGATCTTCCAGCTTCGCGACCAGCTCCTCCAGGGTCTGTCGGCTCGGTCGTTCCGCCTTTTTCATGTACTCGACGACCCGCACGGGCACGTTCTTTTCCTCGGCGACCGCCAAGGCAAACGCGGACGTGCTTCAACCGGGCTTGTGAAAGATCGTCACGGGTTCGGTTCGCGGCTTCATTCCCATCGGCTCAGTCCTAACAGACCCCGGCCGCCGAACGCCAGCGCCTGCGCGGCCGATCGCCGCGCCGCGGGCCCCGGCTACGGCTGCCGCCGGTAGATGCCGACGAACCACGTCGACCAGGTCGCGCCGCCGTCGGTGGACCGCTCGAACGCCTGGACCACCGTGCCGTCCTCCTGCGGCGTCCACGTCCCCCGCAACAGCGACTCCGTGCCGTCGGGCTCGGCGTAGCGGCCAGTGAGCACCATCGCGCCGTCCACCGGCCCGCCGCGCAGGTCGATGAGCGCGCCGCGCGCGTCGACCCAGTGCTGGACCCACTGGCGCGCGTGGGGATCCCACGCCGTGAAGCTGCGGCCGGTCGTCCCGCGCGCGGACCGCCATCGCTCGACGAGCGCGCAGCCGCCCTCGGCGCGGGAAATCGTGTTGGAACCGACGACCTCGCCGGTGCGGCCGTGGTGTACCCGCCAGCGGCCGAGCCAGAAGTCGAACGCCCGGCGCTCGTCGCCCGCGCACGCCGCCGACGGCGGCGCCGCGTCGGTGTCGGGCGGGGCCGGCGAAACGGGGGGCGGCGACGCCGGCATCGCCGCGGCGGGAGCGACGGTCGGCGGCGGCGCGGCCGGGCTCCGTCCCGCCGCGCCGCCGCAGGCCGCGACGGCACACGCAACCAGCAATGAGCGAATCATCGGCCGAGTGTACGTCGCGGCCGCGGTGGGCGCCGCCGCCCGCGCCGAAGTGGACGACCGGCCGCCCCTGCCCCGCCGGCGCCCGCGCATCAGTCGGCGTGTTCCGGCGGAAACCGCAGCCGCACGGCCGCCGCGTCGTCGCCGGGCGCGAACGCGAGCCGGAGCATGTGGTCGGCCACCCACCGCACCGAGCTGAACGTGCCCCGCCGTTTCATCTCGACGAACTTGTCGACCATCGGAAACACGTCGGGCGACTGCGCGCGGATGAGCGCTTGCATGTCCGTGTCGATGACGCCGGGCGCCACCGCGTGCGCGCGGAGCCACCCGTCGGCCTGCTCCTCGAGCTGGACCGATTCGGTGAGCAAGTCCACCGCCGCCTTCGACGCGCAGTACGCCGACCACCCCGCATACCCGTGGTACGCCGCACCCGACGACACGTTGACGAGGACGCCCGTGCGCCGCGCCGCGCGCAGCCGCCGCACGTAGGCGCGAGTGCCGTGGTACACGCCGAGGACGTTGATGTCGATCGCCCGCCGCCACGCGGCCGGGTCGGTGTCGCGCAGCGGTCCGATCGGTTCGAGCACGCCCGCGTTGTTGATCCACAGGTCCACGTGGCCGAACCGCTCGAACGCTTCGTCGGCGAACCGGTCGACCGCATCGCCGTCGGTCACGTCGACCGGCGCCGCCCACACGCGGTCGCCGCCGTCGACCGCCGGGCGCGTGCGCGCACAGACGGCCACGCGCATCCCGCGGGCGACGAACTCCTCCGCCATCCCCCGGCCGAGCCCGCGACTCGCCCCCGTGATGACCGCCACTCGATTCGCCACGTCCACGCACGCAGCGTACACCGATTCGCGCACCGTACGCGACGATCGGCCCGCGCGTGCCGGGGCGCGCCCGCCTCGCGGCGCGGCGTGCCGGGCTGCACCGGCGCGGCACGCCGGTCCGGCGCCGCGCGATGCGTCAGGGGGCGCCGTCGTGCCGCGCGGCCGAAGGCGCGGCGCGGCGGGCGGCCATCTCGGCGACGATGGCCGCGCGGTCGGCGTCCGGCAGCGCGGCGATCGCGGGAAACACGACGCGCTCCTCGAGGGCGAGATGCTCGTCGAACTGGGCAGCGAGCGCGCCGGCGAGTTCGTCGAGGCGGCCGCGCAGGTCGGCGTGGCGCTCCGGCGCGGCGTCGAGCGCGCGGCAAAGCGGCAGGAGGTCGGTGAGCGTGGCGTGGATGGCGGCGTGCTGGCGCGTCATCTCGGCGCAGGCGGCGGCGACGTCGCCGCCGCGCGACGACAGCCGCGGGGCGATCGACTCGTCCTCGTCGGCGGAGTGCAGCGGCAGCGCCCGGCCGAAGTAGCTCACGACCTGGGCGGCCGCGGCGCGAATGTCGCTCGTGGTCGCGCCGTCGGCGGCGGCGAGCCGCCGTGCGATCGCGGTATGGCGGCGGATGCGCTCGTGGCAGTCGGCGAGCCGGGTGACGACGTCGCGCGGGCCGGCGGCGCGCGGGCCGCGTCCGATCGATTGCAACATGCAACCCGTATAGCAGCTTTGCGCCCGAGCGCGGCGGTGATCCCAGCAGGGCTCGAACCTGCGACCTACGGTTTAGGAAACCGTTGCTCTATCCGACTGAGCTATGGGACCGGTGCGGGTCGACTGTGGCCGAGGCGCCGCCGTCGTGCAAGGCGGCGGCGCGCTGACCGACGCTCGCCGAACGGGGCGGGCTCGTCGAGGCGGCCGCCGCCGTGCAGGCCGGCGGCGCGCTACAGCACGCGCCGCGCCGCGCGCCGCCGGGCGGCGCGGCGACGTACAGGAGCCGCCGGTCAGGGCGCGGCGCTGCCGGGACGGCGCGGCTGGGCGGCGTCGAGGCAGCGCACGAGTTCCTCGCACTGCGCCGGCGTCGGCAACCCCTCGGCCGGCAGGCCCGCGACGCAGTCCTGCACGACGCGGACCTGGCGTACCGACGGCGAGGAGTCCTGGCACGCGCCGGCGCACTGCTCGGTGTGCGCGCGCAGCTCCGCCGGGCCGATCTGCTCGGCGGCGGCGCGGTCCTCGTCGCTCAGCTCGTCCCAGTGTTCGCGCAGCTCCACCTGCGAACAACGGGTGAGCAGCGAGCACATCGCGTCGCACGCGCGAAAGTGGGCGGCCCGAAACCGCTCCTCGTCGGTGGGACGCGCCTGCGGCGCGCCGGCGGGCGCGGGCTTTTCCGGCGGCGGCGCGCTGCCGCACGCGACCAGCCCGGCGGCGATCACTGCCCCTGCGATTTGACGCACTCGAACATCCCCTGGCACGAGTTGGGGTTGTCCGCGGCGCAGCGGCCGATCCGCGCGACCTCGTCCGGCGGCGCGTCGCCGCAGTTGTTCTCGCACTTGCCCTTGGCCTGCGCGAGCTGATCGGGGGTCGGCGACTGGCCGCTGAGTTCGGCCATGCAGTCGAGCAGGCGCTCGCACAGCGCGCGGCAGTCGAGCGCGGGCTGCTCCGCTGCCGGTTCGCCCGGTGCGGCCGGCGCAGCGGGCGCCGCTTCTTCGGATGGCGGTGGCGGCGCAGCCGGTGCCGGCTCCGGCGCGACCGGTGTCGGATCGGCGGCGGGCATCGTATCGGCCTCGCCGCCTCGGCAGGCGACGGCGGCGGCGACCAGGGCAAAGAGGATCGGGCGCAGCATCGGCGCATCCTACAGCCGGGAGGTGGCGGCGCGCCAGGGCCGGCGGGCGCGATGCGGCGTCGCCGGCGCGCCAGTCAGGTCGCCGGCGCGGGCAGGCGGCCGTCCACCAGGAACTGGTCGCGCCAGAACGTGTAGCGGCCGCGCTCGAGGAAGTCCTTGCGCGTCATCTCGACGCCGCGGCGATCGGCCACGCAGAACCACTGCTTGAACCCGTACGGGTGCGGGCGCGCGAAGCCCTCCGGCGACAGGACCGCGACGCACGCGCCGCCGCCGGCGTCGCGCGCCGATCGGTAACGCGCCAGGACGACGCGGTCGGCGCGCATCGCGCTGCCGAGCGCCTGGGCGGCCGCGTAGTCGGTCGGCGACGAGATGACCTCCTCGAACGCGTCGAACGGCGGCGCGGTGAGGTCGGCGGCGCGCTCGGTGCCGAGCGCGGCGACGAACGCGGTGAGTTCCACCATCAGCGGCGGCAGGTCGGCGCTGGTGCCCTCGAGAAACAGCAGCCGGTAGTAGGCGACCTCGGCGAGCGCGGTGCGGATCGCCTCGGCTCCGTACCAGATGCCGCGCTCGGTCCGCTTGCCGAAGCGCGAACCGTACTTCAGCGGCGGGTAGCGAAACGGCGCGGCGAGCAGGAAGTGCAGGCGGTCGAACGCGCCGCCTCGCGGCGCGGGAGGCTTCGCGGCGTCGATCAGCGCTTCGAGCAGTTCGTGCTCGTCCTCGGAGTCGACCCACTTGCGCGTCCCGACGAGCTGCTGGCTTTCGACGACGCGCCAGGCCTCGCCGCGGTAGCGGCGCAGGTTACAGGTGCCCCCGCATCGCGTCCAGATATTCGGCGACATGGACCAGCCCCGCGACGGTCGCGATCGCCTCGGCGGGGACCGCGCCCAGGTGGTGGTTCGCCGCGCGCATCCACTTCCGCGCCGCCTGCTCGTCGCCGCCGACGAGCGCGTCGAGGCTGCGCGCCACGCGCAGAAACAGCAGCGCGAGTTCGCCCTCCTTCGACGCGGGGTCGATGCCGCGCCGGTCCAGCCGGGACACGGTCGACGGGCTCACGCCGAGGACGGCGGCGAGTTCGCGGTGGCGGAAGCCGACCGTCTCCGCGGCGCGCAGCACCGCCTTGGCGAGGACCGCGGCGGCGTCGGGTGCGGCGGCGGACGCGGCGGGGTTCACGGGGCGACAGCTCCTTTCATATGAAAATAATATCGCGTGCTATTTCATTTGCAAGCCGTTTCGCGCCGGTCCCGGCCCGAGCTGGCCGCGGTACACGGATCGCGCGCCGACGCCGAAACCGGCCGCCGCCGGGGCTCGCGCCCGCGTGGGTCCGAGCCGGCGGCCGGCCCGCGGCACGCCCGCGCTGCCAACGCTCAGAATTCGACCACGCGCTCGACCGGCCACCGCGCCAGGGAGTGGCGTCCGTCCAGGAACGCCAGCTCGATGAGGAACGCGCAGCACGCGACCTCCCCGCCCTGCTGCTCCACCAGCTTCGCCGTCGCCGCGGCCGTGCCGCCGGTGGCCAGAAGGTCGTCGACGATCGCGACCCGCTGGCCGCGCGCGATCGCGTCGATGTGGATCTCGAGCCGGTCGCTGCCGTATTCGAGCTGGTAGTCGTAGCCGGCCGTCTTGTAGGGCAACTTGCCCGGTTTGCGCACCAGTTGTAGCGGCAACCCGAGCGCGTCGGCGACCGGCGCGCCGAGCAGGAACCCCCGCGACTCGATGGCGACGATCTCGTCGGGCTGGTAGCGGGCGATCGCGCGCGCCATCAGCGACACGGCGCCGCGAAACAGCCGCGGGTTCGCGAGCACCGGCGTGATGTCCTTGAACACGATGCCCGGCTTCGGAAAGTTGGGCACGTCGCGCACGGCGGCCCGAATGTCGTCGGCGATGACACCGCTGGCCGCGGCGCGCGCGCGGCGGGCGAACTGGCCTCCCATGGCCCGCTTTTACCCGAAGTCGCCGACGAACGCCACGAACCGCACCGGCCCGTGCTCGGTCCGCTCTAGCTCGTCGCCCCGCCGGACGATGCGCACGAGCTGCTGCAGGTCGGGGGCGCCGAGCGGAATGACGAGGCGGCCGCCGTCGGCGAGTTGATCGACCAGCGGCGGCGGCACCGTCCGCGCCGCCGCGGCGACGGCGATCGCGTCGTACGGCGCGTGCTCCGGCCAGCCGTGGCCGCCGTCGCCGGCGCCCACGACCACGTTGTCCACTCCGGCGGCGAGCAGGTTGGTTCGCGCCCGGGCGGCGAGCTCGGGGCGGATCTCGAGCGCGTACACCCGGCGGCACAACTGCGCCAACACGGCCGCCTGATAGCCGCTCCCCGCGCCGACCTCGAGGGCGACGTCGTCCGGGCCGAGTGCGCACAGCTGCGCGGTGAGCGCCACGACCAACGGCTGCGAGATCGTCTGGCCCGCACCGATCGGCAGCGGGCGGTCGTCGTACGCGTGCGCGCGCAGCGCCGCGGGGACGAACAGGTGACGCGGCACGGCGCGCATCGCGTTCAGCACGCGCGCGTCGTCCACGCCGCGCGCCGCCAGGTGAGCGACCATGCGCTCGCGGTCGATGGCGAACGGATCGGTCACGGGCGAGCGCTGTATCCGTCGATCGGCCACGCGGGGGGCGGATCGAGCAGGTCGTGCGCGGTGAGGTCGAGCCGCAGCGGGGTGATCGACACCAGCCCCTCGCGCACGGTGGCGCCGTCGGTGTTCGGCTCGTCGGCGACGTCGACGGAGGGGCCTCCGATCCAGTAGTAGGTGCGCCCGCGCAGGTCTTCGCGCTCCTCGACCTGGTCGCGGTAGACGCGCGCGCCCAGTTTCGTCCACCGGTACGCGCGGTCGAAGTCGCGCGGGAAGTTGACGTTGAGCAGGCACTTGGGCGGCAGCGGGTGGGCGAGCGCCGCCCGCACCAGCGCCGCGGCGAACTGCGCCGAGTGCGCGAAGTTGGCGCCCGGCGCCTGCGACAGCGCGATCGCGGGGACGTCGCGCAGCGCCGCCTCGGCGGCGGCGGCGACGGTGCCCGAGTAAAACACATCGCTGCCGAGGTTGTTGCCGTCGTTGATGCCGGATACGACGAGGGCCGGCCGCTCCGGCGCGATGCGCAACACGCCCGCGTAGACGCAGTCGGCCGGCGTGCCGCTGAGGGCGAACCAGCCGTCGCGCACGCGCGTCGGCCGCAGCGGCTTGTGCAGCGTGATCGCGTGGCTCACGGCGGAGCGCTCGCGCTCGGGGGCGACGACGACCAGCTCGGCCAGCGGCGCGAGCGCGTCCGCGAGGGCCGCGAGGCCCGGCGCGTCGATCCCGTCGTCGTTCGACAGCAACAGCAGCGGCGGCATGGCGGCGCGTTCATAACACGGCGCGGAGCCGCCCGCCGCGAAGCGACCCGCCCGCGGCGGGGCCCGAGAGCCCCGCCGCGGGACCAGTCGGGGCGACTGGATTTGAACCAGCGACCCCTTGACCCCCAGTCAAGTGCGCTAACCAGGCTGCGCTACGCCCCGGTTGGGTCGAGTCACAGACGAGATACTTCATTCATCGACGAGCTGCAACAGCTCTTCGACCTCTTTGCGGATTCGCGCGCACAATCCGCGCACCTTCGGGTGCTCGAGTGGGTCGGCCGCCGGCACCTCGCCGAGCTGGCGGCGCGCGCCGGCGATCGTGTAGCCCTCCTCGTACAACAGGTCGCGGATGCGCAGGACCTTCTCGACGTCCTTGCGCGTGTACATCCGCTGGTTCGAGCGCGACTTGCGCGGCCGGAGGGTCGAAAACTCCGTCTCCCAGAACCGCAGCACGTGCGTCTCGACCTCCGCGATGCGGGCGACTTCGCCGATGCGGAAGTACTGCTTGTCGGGGATGCGCGGATCCATGGTGGAGCCGATGGCTTCAGGTGCCGCGATGCCGGTGCGCCCGGGGCGCGGTCCGTCGCGCGGGCGCGACCCGCCCGGCGCCGCCGGCTACAGGGGGACGATCGGGTGCCCGTTGAGGGCGTTCTTGAGCACCTGGCTCGGCTTGAACGTGAGCACCCGACGCGCGGAGATCGTGATCTCCTCCCCGGTTTGGGGATTTCGGCCGACGCGCGCCTTCTTGTCGCGCACGACGAAGTTGCCGAAGCCAGAAATCTTTATCTTGTCGCCGCGTTCGAGCGTCTCTTTGATCGTGTCGAACACGGTCTCGACGATCTCGGCGGCCTCCTTCTTCGAAAACCCGCCCACCTTCTCGTAGACGGCTTCGATGATGTCGGCTTTGGTCATGGTCGCCATCCTTCCGCTGCTCTCCTGCGACGATCGACGGCTGGGCCCGTGATGCGCGGTGATCCGGACACGGTGGCCAGCCCATTGCCGTTCTAGCCGGCCACCGGCCGGCTAGTCAACTAACCCAGCGACTTTACCATAGATTTTCGGTGTCGCGGGCCGGTTGCGCCGGTGGCGGGTCAGCGCTGGCGCGCCCCGAGGGCGTCCAGCAGCCGCCTGACGATGCGCCCGTGGGCCGCGTCGACCTCGGCGTCCGTGAGCGTGCGGTCGGGCGCCCGGTACGTGAGCGACCACAGCATCCCCTTTTGCCCGGCGGGGACGCGCTGAGGGTCGCGGTAGTCCTCGAGCACCGACACCTGCTCGAGCAGCGGCTCCGGCTCGGCCCGGATCACGGCCTCGACGCGCGACGCGGGCACGTCCGCCGCGACGAAAAACGACACGTCGCGGGTGATCGCGGGGAAGCGCGGAAGCGGCTGCATCTGGACCGGCCCCGCCGGCGGCAGCGCGTCGAGGTCGATCTCGAACGCAAAGCACGGCGCGCTCAGATCGTAGCGGTCCCGCAGGTCCGGGTGCACCTCGCCGACCACGCCGGCGGCGGTGCCGTCCGGCAGTACGACGAGGGCCGACGCACCCGGGTGCAGGTAGGCCAGGTCGGAGGCGGCCTCGTAGCGCGCGGCCGCGGCGACGTCGCCGCCGGCGACGGCGTGCAGCAGGCGTTCGACGGCGCCCTTGACGTCGAAGAAGTCCAGCGGCTCACCGGGCTGGAGCCAGCCCGCGCGCCGTCCGGTGAGCACGCCCGCGGCGGTGCGCCGCTCCTCGGGCAGCGGCTCGCCGTCCGCGGGCAAAAACACGTGGCCGACCTCGAACAGCCGGACGTCGTGGTTGCCGCGCGCCAGATTGCGGGCCACCGCCGCCAGCAGGTTGGGCAGCAGCGTGGTGCGCAAGGCCGCATGGTCGGCGCGCAGCGGGTTGCGGATCGCGATCGGCGCCGCGCGGGGGTCGTCCGCGGGAAAGCGAAACTCGGCGATGCGCTCGGGCGAGGCGAACGCGTAGCACACGCACTCGTCGAGGCCGGCGGCGACGAGGGCGGCGCGCGCGCGCGGCTCGCGCGGGTCGCGCTGTCCGCGCGGCGCGATCGCGTCCCGCGGCAGCGTCGCCGGCACCTTGTCGAAGCCGTACAGCCGCAGGACCTCCTCGATGAGGTCGACCTCGCGGGTGACGTCCGGCCGGAATGTGGGCACCTCGACCTCGAGCCGATCGCCGGCGTCGCGGACGACCGGCAGGCCGATCGCGTCGAGCGACCGGCGGACGTCGGCGGCGGTGAGGTCGACGCCGGTAAGCTGCGCGGCGCGCGCCGGCCGGATGGCCACGCGCACCGGCGCGGCCGGCCGCGGGTACACGTCCACGACGCCCGCGGCGACGCGGCCGCCGCCGAGCTCGGCGAGCAACTTCGCCGCGCGAGCCGACGCGCGGTCGACCCCGTTCGGATCGACGCCGCGCTCGAACCGGTGTGACGACTCCGAGTGCAGGTTCAGGCGCCGCGCGGTCCGGCGGATGCCGGTCGGCTCGAAATGGGCGCTTTCCAGCAGCACGCTGCGGGTGTCGTCGCGGACCTCGCTGTCGGCGCCGCCCATCACCCCCGCGAGCGCCACCGGCCCGTTCGCGTCGCAGATGACCAGGTCGTCGGCGGTGAGCGCCCGGTCGACGTCGTCGAGGGTGGTCATGCGTTCGCCGTCCCGCGCGCGGCGCACCACGATGCGGCCGCCGGCGATCCGCCGCAGGTCGAATGCGTGCAGCGGTTGTCCGAGTTCGAACATGACGTAGTTGGTCACGTCGACGAGGTTGTTGATCGGGCGCACGCCGACCGCCTCGAGGCGCCGCCGCAGCCACCGCGGCGACGGCCCGACCGTCAAGCCGTCGATCAGGCGCGCGGTGTAGCGCGCGCACCGGTCGGGATCCTCGATCGACACCGCGACCCGATCCGCGACGCGCACCGCGGCGTCCGTCACCGCGCCCAGGTCGACGTCGACGTCGCGTAGCCGGCCACCGCACAGCGCCGCGAGTTCGCGCGCGAGGCCGAGGTGGCCGTTGCAGTCGGGACGATTGGCCGGCACGCCGACGTCGAACACCACGTCGCGCAAGCCGAGCGCGTCGCGCACGTCCTGGCCGAGCGGCACGTCGGCGTCGCGCCCGCGCAAAACGACGATGCCATCGTGGTCGTCGCCGATCCCCAGCTCGCGCTCCGAGCACAACATGCCGGCCGACTGCACCCCGCGGACCGCACGCGCGTCGATGCGCACGCCGCCGGGCAGCGTCGCACCCGGGCGCGCCCACAGCACGCGTCCGCCGGGATCCGGCACGTTCGGCGCGCCGCACACGACCTCGACCGCCGCCCCACCGTCCCGATCGATGACCTCGACCAGCGTGAGCTTGTCGGCGTTCGGATGAGGGCGCCGGCGCACGACCTGCGCGACGACGACGCCCGACAAATCGCCGCCCAACTCGATCGTTTCTTCGACCTCGAGGCCGGCGCCGGTGAGCGCCGCCGCCGCGTCGGCGGGCCCGACGCCGGCGGGCAGGTCGACCAGGTCGCGCAGCCAGGACCATACCGCGCGCATCAGAATTGCCTCAAAAACCGCACGTCGCCGTCGTACAGCAGCTTGATGTCGTTGATGCCGTGCCGCAGCATCGCCATGCGGTCGATCCCCATGCCGAACGCGAAGCCGGTGTAGCGCTCCGCGTCGTAGCCGACGTGCGCGAACACGTCGGGGTCGACCATCCCGCAGCCGCCGATCTCCAGCCAGCGCGTGCCCTTGCAGATGCGGCAGTCGGCGGCGGTGTCCGGCGTGCAGAACGAGCACTCCATGTCGACCTCGGCGCCGGGCTCGACGAACGGGAAGTAGCTCGGGCGAAAGCGGACGTCGAGGTCGCGCCGGAAGAACCGGCGCACCATGTGCAGCAGCACGCCCTTCAGATCGGAGAACCGCACGACCTCGTCGACCAGCAGCGCCTCGAGCTGGGCGAACATCGGGCTGTGCGTCGGGTCGTCGTCGCGGCGGAACACGATGCCGGGCGAGATGATCTTGACCGGCGGCGGCTGCGCGAGCATCGTGCGGATCTGCACGGGGCTCGTGTGCGTGCGCAGCACGACGTCGTCGGTGACGTAGAAGGTGTCTTGCATGTCGCGAGCCGGGTGATCCTTCGGCATCGCGAGCGCCTCGAAGTTGTGGAAGTCGGTCTCGACCTGGGGCCCCTCGGCCACGTCGAAACCGAGTTCCGCGAAGATCGCGATCAGCTCGTCGCGCACCTGCCACACGATGTGCGCGTGGCCGGCGTGCGGCTGGCGGCCCGGCAGCGTCACGTCCACGCGCCGCTCGAGGTCGCGCTGGCGCGCGAGCGCGTCGAGCTGGGCCAGCCGGCGCGCGACCTCGTCGGTGATCGCCGCCTTCACGCGGTTGGCGACCTGGCCGACCTCGCGGCGCGCGTCGGGCGGCAGCGCGCCCATCTGCTTCATGACCGCGGACACGCGGCCCTTCTTGCCGAGGAAGCGCGCCTGCGCCGCGCGGATCGCCTGCTCGTCGGTGAGATCGGCGATGGCCGCCGCGAACTCTCCGCCGAGCGCCTCGAGCTGCGCGATGAGCTCCTGCGCCGACACGGGTGCGGCTGCCTACGCGCGTGCGGCGGTCTCGGCGATCGCTTTGAACGCGGCCGGATCGCTGATCGCGATCTCGGCGAGCATCTTGCGGTTGAGCCCGACGCCGTTGGCCTTCAGCCCGCCCATGAACCGAGAGTAGCTCAGGTCGAGCGGGCGCACGGCCGCGTTGATGCGGGCGATCCACAGGGCGCGGAAGTCGCGCTTGCGCTGCTTGCGGCCGCGGTACATGTGCTGCCACGCGTGGTGCAGCGCCTCGCTGCCGATCGCATAGCAGGTGCCGCGCTTGCCGCGATAGCCCTTGATGGCCTTGAGCACGCGGTTGCGGCGGCGACGAGCTTTGAATCCTTTTTTCGCGCGGGGCATGGGTCTGGCTCCGAGAGGCTATGCGTACGGAAGCATGACCCGCATCTGCTTTTCGTCCGCCTTGTGGACGAGCGCCGGCTTGCGCAGGTTGCGCTTGCGCTTGCGGGTCTTCTTCGTGAGGATGTGGCGGCGGCCTTTCTTGTTGCGCCGGAACTTGCCCGTCCCGGTCGTGCGGAACCGCTTTTTGGCGCCGGTCTTCGACTTCATCTTGGGCATCGGGCCGCCTTTTGTGCCTCAGTCGCGCGCGAAACGCAAGTCCTAATGACCGCGTTGCGCGACCGCGCCGCGACGTGGCGTCAAGGTGCTGAAATTGCGGGGCGGCCTACGACTTCGCGGCGGCGGAGGATTCGGCCGTCGCCGCGTCGGAGGCCGGTGCGGCGCCGTCGCCGGCCGGTTTCGCCGCCGGCTGCTGTTTCGGCGCCCGGCGGATCACGCCCACGCGCGGCGCCAGGATCATCGTCATGCGCCGGCCCTCCATGTTCGGCCGGGACTCCACCTGGCCGAGCCCTTCGACCGCCTCGACGACGCGGTCGAGCACGGCGACGCCCGTCTCCGGGTGCGTCACCTCGCGACCGCGGAACATCACGACCAGCCGGACCTTGTTGCCCTCCTCGAGGAAGCGGCGCACGTGTTTGATCTTGAAGTCGAGGTCGTGCTCGTCCGTCTTGGGGCGGAACTTGACCTCCTTGACCTCCATGGTCGTCGCGTGCTTGCGCGCCTCCTTCTTCTTTTTGGACTCCTGGTACTTGTAGCGACCGTAGTCCATGATGCGGCACACCGGCGGGCGCGAGCGCGGCGAGATCTCGACGAGGTCGAGCCCGCGGCGCTCCGCCTCGGCGAGCGCCTCGTGCGTCGGCAAGATCCCGAGCTGGGTGCCGTCTTCGAGCACCACGCGCACCTCCGGTACGCGGATGCGCCGATTGACGCGCAGCTGGTCGAGTCGGTTGCGGCTAGCGGGTTTGCGGGGTCCTCTGCGAATGGGAAATCTCCGGGTTGGCGCCAGGCGGTCGGGTCCGCGCGCGGCGCGCCGGGCAGTCGCAGGTCGCTGCAGCCGGGCGCATCACGCGGACGTCGCCGACGAGGCCCCGCTCCGCGGAATGCGGGCGGCGTCGGCGAGGTGGTCGGCAAACGCGTCGAGCGACATGACGTCCAGACGCTTGCCCTCGCGCGTGCGCGGCGCGACCGCCCTGGCCTCGACCTCTTTATCGCCGCACACGAGCATGAACGGAATCTTCTCCAACTGCGCTCGTCGAATCTTCGCGCCGAGCTTGTCGGCAGACAAGTCCGAATCGACCCGGAAGCCGCGCGCGCGCAGCGCGGCCTCGACCTCGCGGGCCCACGCATCCTGCCGCTCGGACACCGTGATCGCGCGCGCTTGCACCGGGGCGAGCCACACCGGGAACGCGCCGCCGTAGTGTTCGACGAGCACGGCGAAAAATCGCTCGATCGACCCGAGCAGCGCCCGGTGGACCATGACCAGGCGGTGCCGCTCGCCGTCGGGGCCGACGTACTGCAGGTCGAACCGCTCCGGCAGGTTGAAGTCCACCTGCACGGTCGAACACTGCCACTTGCGCCCGAGCGCGTCGGTGAGCGCGATGTCGATCTTCGGGCCGTAGAACGCGCCGCCGCCGCGGTCGATCTCGTACGGCAGGCCCGTCTTTTCGATCGCCGCGTGCAGCGCCTGCTCGGCCTCGTCCCACACCGCCGGCTCCCCGACGAACTTTTCCGGCCGCGTCGACAGGTACAGCGTGAAGTCTTCGAAGCCGAACGCGCCGAGGATGGACAGGCAAAACTGCACCACCCGGTCGAGTTCGCCCGGCAGCTGGTCCCGGGTCATGAACAGGTGCGCGTCGTCCTGGGTGAACCCGCGCACGCGCAACAACCCGTGCAGCGTGCCGGACCGCTCGTAGCGGTACACGGTGCCGAGTTCCGCCCAGCGAAGCGGCAGGTCGCGGTAGCTGCGCAACCCCTGCTTGTAGATCGTGACGTGGAATGGGCAGTTCATCGGCTTGACCAGGTAGTCCTGGCCGTCGACGTCCATGCCCGCGAACATCGACTCTTTGTAGAATTCGAGGTGGCCGGAGGTCTGCCAGAGTTGATCTTTGGCGATGTGCGGCGTCGCGACCAGGTCGTAGCCGCTGTCGAGGTGGCGCCTTCGCCAGTACTCCTCGATCAGGTAGCGCACGAGCGCGCCCTTCGGATGCCACAGCACGAGCCCGCCGCCGATCGTGTTGTCGATCGAAAACAGGTCGAGTTCCTTGCCGAGCTTGCGGTGATCGCGCTTCTTGGCCTCCTCGAGGCGCTGCAGGAACTGGCGAAGCTGCTTTTTGTCGGGGAACGCCGTGCCGTAGATGCGCTGCAGCATCGGCCGCTTCTCGTCGCCGCGCCAGTACGCGCCCGCCACCGACAGCAGCTTGAACGCCTTGATCTGGCCCGTGCGCTCGACGTGCGGCCCCCGGCACAGGTCGAACCAGTCGCCGGTGCGGTAGATCGTGGTCACCGCGCCGGGCGGGATGATGTCCTCGATGATCTCGACCTTGTAGTCCTCGCCGAGATCCCGAAACAAGCGGATGGCCTCGTCGCGGTCGATCTCTTCGCGGACGAACGGTTCGTCCGCGTCGATGATCTTTTGCATCTCCGCCTCGATGGCCGCGAGATCGTCCTCGGTAAACGGCTTGGGCGCGTCGAAGTCGTAGTAGAAGCCCGTGTCGATGTCCGGGCCGATGGTGACCTTCGTGCCCGGATACAGCCGTTGCACGGCCTTGGCCATCACGTGGGCGCAGCTGTGCCGCAGCGTCTGCAGCGGCGACAGCTCCGGTTCGCGCGTGCCGAACAGTTCGTCGAGCTCTTCGCTCACGATCGCGTTCCGCACGCCGAACCAGTAGGTGCGGGCAGGATTGAACTGCCGACCCCTACCGTGTCAAGGTAGTGCTCTCCCACTGAGCTACGCACCTTCAATGGCCTCGTTTCGTAACAACTCCCGGCGCGCTCGTCAACCGTCTCGGCGCCGTTTGCGCCCGCCCGCCGCGCTCCCGCGCGTGGTACACCCCGGCGCGTGAGGATCGTCGCGCGCGGGCCGGTCGTGGCCGCCCTCCTGCTGGTCCACCTGGTCTGGTGGGCCGGCGGCTGGCTGGCGCTGTTGGCGGCGCTGCGCCCGAAGCCGGCGCGCCAGCGCTGGTTCGCGCGGCGGCTCGTCGGCCTGCTGCGCGCGCTCGGCGCCACGTTCGTCAAGGTCGGCCAGATCATGAGTACGCGGCCCGACCTGCTGCCGCCGCACGTGATCGAGGCGCTCGAGACGCTCCAGGATCAGGTCGGCGCGTTCGCATTCCGCCACGTGCGCCGCCAGATCGTCGAGGACTTCGGCGCGCCGCCGGACGCGCTGTTCGCCTCGTTCGACCCGGTGCCGATCGCGAGCGCGTCGGTGTCCCAGGTCCACCGCGCGCGGTTGCGCGACGGCCGCGCGGTCGCGGTCAAGGTCCGCCGGCCCGGCCTCGACGCGATCGTCCGGTTCGACCTCGCGGTGATGCGCGCGATCGCGCGGGTGCTGGCGATCGCGCCGTCGATCCGGCTGATGTCGCCGGTCGAGAGCGTCGGCGAGTTCGCGCGCGCGATCCACATGCAGATCGACTTCCGCGTCGAGGCGGCCAACAACCGCCGGTTTCGCGCCAACTTCGGCGGCCACCCGGACGTGCGGTTCCCCGAACTCGTGCCGGAGCTGTGCTCCGCCCGAGTGCTGACGATGGAGTTCATCGACGGCCGCAAGGTGCTCGACTACGATCCCGCGGTGTCGGACCCGAGGCGACTCGCCCGCATCGGGTTCCACACCCTGCTGAAGATGGTGTTCGCCGACGGGTTCGTCCACGCCGACCTGCACCCGGGCAACATCCTCGTGACGCCCGACGATCGGGTCGTCATCATCGACCTCGGGTTGGTGGCCGAACTCGACGACCTGCACCGCCGGATCTTCGCGCAGTACTTCGCCGCGTGGGCGGCCGGCGACGCGACGACGATGGCCCGCATCATGGTCGAGTTCAGCCCGAGCGCCAAGGTCGGCGACTACGCCGCGTTCGAGCGCGACGTGGTGGCGTTCGTCGACCGCTACTACGGCAAGGCGCTCGGCGAGGTCGAGGCCAGCAAGGTCGCGTTCGACATGATGGGGGTGATGCGCCGTCACCGCGTCCGCGCCAACCCGACGTTCACCATGGTCAACATCGCCATCGCGGTCACCGAGGGGATCGGCAAGCAGCTGGCGCCGGACCTCGACCTGATGTCGGAGGCGGCGCCGTTTTTCGCCGCCGTCGAGCTCGGGCCAGCGGTCGTTCGCGGCGACGATGCGGGGGGCGGTGCGCGCGCCGCGCGGAGCCATTCGGGCTAAAATGCGCTCATCCGCCGCCACACGTGGCGGCCCCGGCGCTCGCTCGTCGCGGTGTCCGGACACAGACTAGTTGGATTGGGACGTCACCCGCGCGGACCATGGTCGAGCCCGGACAGATCCTCGATAAGTACGAGCTGGTCGAGAAAGTCGGCCAGGGCGGCATGTCGGTCGTCTATCGGGCGATCGACCGCCAGCTCAAGCGCGAGGTCGCGGTCAAGGTGCTGCACCAGCACCTGGCCGAACACCGGGAAGCCCGCGACCGCTTCGAGCGGGAAGCACAGGCCGTGGCGAAGCTCCGCCACGAGAACATCGTGGAGATCTTCGACTTCTCGGGGGTCGACTCCGACGAGAGCTACATCGTCACCGAGTTCATCGACGGCCAGACGCTCAAGGAGTTCATCTCGGCCCGGGCGATCGGCCATCCGGAAATTGCCGCGATGATCGCCGCGCGCGTGTGCGCGGCGCTGGCGCACGCGCACGGGCTCGGCGTTCTCCACCGCGACGTCAAGCCCGAGAACATCATGATCCGCAACGACGGCGTGCTGAAGCTGATGGACTTCGGCATCGCGCAGATGCTCGACACCGATCGGCTCACGGTGACCGGCCAGCTGCTCGGGTCGCCGGCGTACATGTCGCCGGAGCACGTCCAGGGCCAGCGCCTCGACTTTCGTACCGACGTGTTCAGCGTCGGCATTCTGCTGTACCAGCTGTCGACCGGCGAGCTGCCGTTCCGGGGCCGCAACCCGCACGAGATCCTCAAGCGGATCGCCGATTGCGAGTACGCGCCGCCGTCGCAGGTCGAGCCGCGCGTGTGCAAGGAGTTGTCGCGAATCATCGCGCGCGCGATGGCACGCGACAAGGAGGACCGCTACCCGGACATCGCGTCGATGCAGCGCGACCTCGAGGCGTTCCTCGCGCGCAGCGGCCTGGCCGACCCGCGCGAAGAACTCAAGCGGTTCTTCGCATCGCCGGCGTCGTACGAGATGTCGCTGCGCGAGCGGCTGATCGCCGCGCTGACGGCCGCCGGCCGCGAGGCGCTCGCCGACAACCGCGCGCAGGCGCTCGAGCTGTTCAACCGGGTGCTCACCCTCGACCCGGACAACGAGGAGGTGCTGCGCGCGATCGAGCGGTTGTCGCGGCGCCAGCGCGGCGTGCGCGCGGCGGCGTGGGCGCTCGGCGCGGGCGCGCTGCTGACGGCCGTGTTCTTCGTCCACGACGCGATCGAGCGGCGGGGCGGCGGACCGGCGGCCGGAGCGCGCGCGGCGGCGAATCGACCGGCGGATGCCGCGCCGGTGACCGCGGCGGCGGCGCGCCCTCCCCGGCCGGACGCCGCGCCCCCGGCGCGCCCCGGTGTGCGCGTCGCCGCGCTCGCCGATGCCGGGGCGCGGCGGCCGATCGCGATCCGCCCGCGGCCGGTGCGCCGCGGCGCGCCCGCGGTCGCGCCCGACGCCGCGCCGTCGGCGCCGCCGCGCCGGTTGCGCCTGCACGTGTTTCCGGGCACCCACGCCGAGTACCGCGTCGACGACGGGCCGTGGACGCCGTACGCGCCCGGCGCCGAGATCGCGGTCGGCCCGGGCGCGCACCGGGTGCAGGCCCGCGACCCACAGTGCTGCATCATCGGCAGCGCCGACATCGGCGCGGGCACGCCCGACGGCGCGACGGTCACGGTCACGACGCCCTACCGGCCGGCGCAGATCACCGCGACCTGTCGCCGCCCCGGGGCGCGTGCGCAGCTCGACGGCAAGCCGCTGCCGCTCGGCCGCGCCCGCACCCTGCCGATCCGGACCGTGGACGGACTCGCGACGGCGACCCTGTTGTTCAACTGGGACGGCGGCGCCCGGCGGCGGCAGGTCGAGCTGCGCTATGGCGCCCAGGAGACGGTCGATTGCGACGACTGACCGCCGCCGCGGCGGCGACCGCCGCGATCGCATTTGCCGTCATGCCGGTCGCGCGAGCGACGCCCGCCGACAAACTGGCCGAGGCGCGCGACCGGTTCCGCGCGGGGGACTACAAGTCGGTCATCGCCACGGTCTACCCGCTGTTGTTTCCGACGCCGGCGCTGGCGACCGACGACGAGCTGCGCGAGGCGTACGTCATGCTCGGCGTGTCGTACTTCGAGACCGACGATCTCGACGAGGCCGAGCGCTGGTTCGAGGAGGCGCTCATCCTGCAGCCCGACCTCGAACTGGACCCGGACGTGTACACGCCGAAGGTCGTGGACTTCTTCCGCAAGATCAAGCGAGCCCTGCGCGACAAGCTCGAAAAGGCGGAGAAGGACCGCCAGCTCGCGCGCTATCAGGAAGCGCTGGCGCGAGCCACCCAGGTCAACGTGCAGCACAACCCGTACTGGATCAACTTCATTCCGTTCGGCGCCGGCCAGTTTCAAAACGGCCAGCCCGGCAAGGGGAAGTTTTTCGCGATCGCGGAAGTGACGACCGGTGCCGCGTCGCTCGGCTCGTTCCTCGTGCTCGCTTTCGACTACGGGTTTCCGCGCCACCGAATTCCGCGCGACGAGGTCGGCTTCGCGGCGAACCTGCAGCGCGTTCAGGTCGGCGCGGGCATCGCGTTCGTCGCGCTCTACACATGGGGCGTCATCGACGCGTTGCTCGAGCACCGGCCGACGGTGGTCACGACCACGCGGATCGACCCGTCGCTGTTGCCGGAGGGGTTCCCGGCGCCGCCGCAATCCGCCGCGCCGCGCGTGATTCCGTTCGCGGGGCCACGGGGCGCCGGTGCCGTTTTCCACGTGGAGTTCTGACCATGCCTTCGTTGCGCGTCCAGGTGCCCGGCAAGGGCCCGACCGTCTACCACCTGTACAAGAAGATCACGTCGCTCGGTTCGTCGCCCGACAACGACATCGTGCTGCCGGATCCGCTGATCGCCGACAGCTTCGCCCACATCCACTTCGACGGCAGCTGCTACCACTTCGCGACGATCGACCGCCGCACGGCGGTGACCATCAACGGCAAGCGCCGCAAGAAACACAAGCTCGCGCACGAAGACAAGATTGCGGTCGGCCCGATCGAACTCGTGTTTTCGATGATCGACGACCATCCGGCGCGCGAGGAGGAAGCGGCGGAGACGATCGCGGACGTCGACGCCTACCGCAAGCTCTACGAGTTCTCGGCGCGCCTGATGGAACAACACAAGCTCGCCGACCTGCTCGAAGAGCTGATGGACGCGGTCATCGAGATCACCAACGCCGACAAGGGCTTTCTCATCTTGATGGAGGGAGACCAGCTCGACGTGAAGGTCGCACGCAACCTGAAGCGGGAGAACATCGCCGACGCGGTCAGCCAGCTGTCCGACTCGATCATCGCCAAAGTGGTCCGCAGTCGCCAGCCGGTGATCATCTCGGACGCGATGAACGACGCCGAGTTCGCGTCGGCCAAGTCGGTCATGAACCTGCGTCTGTCGTCGGTCATCTGCGTCCCGCTGCTCGACCGGGGCAAGCTGCTCGGCATCATCTACGTCGGCAACAGCAACATCGTCGACCTGTTTACGCAGGACACGCTCAACGCGCTCACGGTGTTCGCCGCCCAGGCGGCGCTCATCGTCGCCAACGCGCTGCTCGTCGACGAGCTGCGCCACGACAACCGCGCCCTGCACGAACAGCTCGAGCAGATGCGCTTCGGCGACATCGTCGGCGCGAGCCCCGCCATGCAGGACGTGTTTCGCAAGATCGAAAAAGTCGCGGGGACCGACATCTCGGTGCTCATCACCGGCGAGACCGGTACGGGCAAGGAACTGATCGCGCGCGAGATTCACAGTCGATCGCAGCGCCGCGACAAGCCGTTCGTCACGATCAACTGCGGCGCGATCCCGGAGAACTTGCTCGAGTCGGAACTGTTCGGCCACGTGCGCGGCGCGTTCACCGGTGCGGTCGCCAACAAGCAGGGCAAGTTCCAGGCGGCCGACGGCGGCACCCTGTTTCTCGACGAGATCGGCGAAATGCCGCTCGCGCTGCAGGTCAAGATCCTGCGCGCGATCCAGGAGAAGGTCGTCGTGCGGGTCGGCGACACGCGTCCGGAAGCGGTGGACATCCGCATCGTCGCCGCGACCAACCGCGACCTCGAACAGGAGATCGCCGCCGGTCGCTTCCGCGAAGACCTGTACTACCGGCTGAACGTGGTGAATCTGCACCTGCCGCCGCTGCGCGACCGCGGCGAGGACGTGCTCGTGCTCGCGCGCTACCTGCTCGGCCGCTACGCGCGCGAATACGGCGCGAAGGTGCGGGGGTTTTCGCCCAATGCGTCGGTCGCGATCCGCAAGTACCACTGGCCGGGGAACATCCGCGAGATGGAAAACCGGATCAAAAAGGCGGTCGTGCTCGCAGAGGGCCCGATGATCGGGCCGGACGACCTCGGACTCACGGCGGACGAACTGCCGCGCATCCTGCCGCTGGCCGAGGCAAAGGAGAAGTTCCAGCGCGACTACATCAACGAGGTGCTCGCGCTCAACAATGGAAACCGCACGAAGACGGCGCGCGACCTCGGCGTCGATCCGCGCACGATCTTCCGCCACCTCGAAAAAGAGGAACAGGATCGCCAAAACACGCGATAACGCAGTGGATTCCGTATGACGCGGCTGTCGCGGTCGCCTCCGGGGCGCGGGCGGCCGAAATCGCGCAACCTGCTAGAAACAAAACACTTGGCCCACCTGGCACGACATCTGCTTCCGTCAGCCCGCGTGATGGGACTCGTCGCCACCGCCGCGTCGTGCCCGGCGCTGGCCGGCTGCCCGATCCCGTTTCCGAGCGAGGTCGAGGTGCAGGCCGACGCCGGCCTCAACGCGACGCCGGTCATCCAGCGGGCCACCCCGGCGGAGCTGGCGTTTCCGGGACCGATCGCGCTCGACCGCGGCGATGCCCGGATCGTCACGCTGCACTGTCGCGACACCGACCTGGCCGACACCCTCTACGTGCGCGGATATCGCGACTACAGCGACGCGAACCCGACGCCGTTCCTCGTCGATGTGGAGTTTCCTCCGACGGGCGACGCGGTCCGCCTGATCGACGTGTCGCTGTCGACGTGGTGCGCCGGGCTGTCGGCGGCCGACACCGATGCCCACTTCTTCTCGATGTTGATCGCCGATCGGCCGTTCCTGCGGTGCCCCGGCCCTCCGGACTGCGAGGGCCAGCCGCAGTTTCGCGAACTGCCCGCCGACGCGCAGGCGTCGGTGAGCGCGATCTGGACGATCACGTGCAATCCGCCCGAGTGACGTGATGCGCCGTACCCCGCATGTCCTCGCGGCCGTCGTCGCGGCGGCCGCCGCCGGCTGTATCGAGGCCGATCCGGGTCCCACCCCGCCCGAGCCGATGTGCCACGCCGACAGCGACTGCGACGCGCCCGCCGGCGAGATCTGCGACGACGGCATCTGTTGGGGCAACCCGCCGGACGGCGTGACGTTCGCCGCGGTGCTCAACCCGCCCGAGGGCCGGCCGGACCTGGCTCCGAGCGAGGTGCCCGCCGTGGTGTTCGAGGACGACGGAACGGCGCTGGGCCTGGTGTTCGCGGAGACCGTCACGCTGTCGGGCCGCGTCGTGCTCGCCGGCGACCCGGACCGGTCGGTCGCCGCGCAGATCCGGGTCGAGCGGCCGTCGCGCATACCGGGCGGCCCCGCGTACCTGCGGACGGCCGTCGCCGCGCCCGGGCGCGTCGCCGGCGAGCTGGCGTTCGCGCTGCGCGTCCCGCGGCTGTCGCCGAACGATCCGCCGTACGTGGTGGACGTCGTGCCCGACGACGGGAGTCTCGCCGAGCCGGGGCCGGACGGACCGCCCGCGACGGTCGCGCCGCCGCTGCGGTTCCGTATCGACGGCACCCGCGACCTCGCCGGCGTCGACATCGCCGTCGGCGACCCGTCGGCGCTCAAGGGCGCAGCGGGCCGCGTCGTCGACGCGGCGGGCCGCGGCGTGCCGGGCCTGCGGGTCGTGGCCCGCGGGCGGTGGAGCGAGGACGCCCCGCTCGAACGGGTGTCGTCGGTCGCGACGACCGACACCGACGGCGCCTTCGTCCTGTGGATCCCGATCGGGATGGCCGACTGGAACTACGAGCTGGTCGTGCAGCCGCCCGCCGGCGCGGTCGCCCCCACGTTGCGCGTGCGCGGCGTGCGCATCCCCGACCCCGTCGACGGCGCCTTCGCCGAACTGCCGCCGCTGTCGATGCCGAGCTTCCCGTCCGGGGCGCGCTACGCGATCGACGTCATCGGCCGGCGCCCCGAGGGC
Source organism: Deltaproteobacteria bacterium (assembly GCA_003696105.1). NCBI lineage: Bacteria > Pseudomonadati > Myxococcota > Myxococcia > Deltaproteobacteria bacterium. Next base: position 22,649 of record RFGE01000125.1, read on the forward strand.
GGCGTGACTCCGGTCGAAGGGGCGCTGGTCGAGGCGACCGCGATCCTGGTGGACCCGGTGGTGCCGGTCGGCGAGACCGGCGAGGTCGACGCCGTGTACACCGCGCGGGGGGTCACGGACGCGGCGGGCCGGGTCGAACTCGACCTGATCCCCGGCGGCACGGCCAACCGCGTCTACCTGCTGTCGATCCAGCCGCTGCCGACGTCCGAGTTCGCCGCGGCGCACGACGTGAGCGTGGCGGTCGGCCCGCCCGGGGCCACCGGCGCGAACGTGCTGCCGGCGGTCGAACTCGCGCGGCGCGTCGCGGTCAGCGGCGTGGTGGTGGCCGCCGACGGCACGCCGGCCGCCGGCACGACGATCACGGCGCGCGCGACCGCCGCGTTCAAGTGGAGCCTCGAGCCGGCGCTGCAGGCCAAGCTCGACGACTTCCGCTACCCCGCCGCCACCGCCGACGAGTCGGGCCGCTTCGTGCTGTGGGTCGACGCGGAGGTGTTCGGCGCGGCGCCGGTGTACGACCTCGACCTCGTCCCCGGCGCCGGCGCGCGGGCCCCGCGGTGGACCGTCCGCGGCATCGACCTGGCGGCGGCCGCCCCCGGCGCGGGGCTCGACCTGGGCGACGTCGCGCTGCCGCCGGCGTCGTTCGCGCGCGGCGCCGTCCTCACGGGCGACGGCGAGGCGATCGCCGGCGCGGAGGTCCAGCTCTACGAGATCGCGGCCGACGACGCCGCGTGCGACAGCGCGTTCGCGCCCGTCGATGCGACCGGCGCCTGCCACGCTCCGGCCGCGCTGCGCTCCGTGAGCCAGACCGACGACGCGGGCACCGCGGTGTTCGTGCTCCCGCGGCCGCGCTGATCGCCCCCGGCGCGCGCATCGGGCGTATACTCGTGTCGATGGGGAGAGTCGGCTGGGGGCTGGTCGCGGCGTGGGCCGTCGGCGCGGCGGCGCCTGCCGCGGCCGCACCGTGCGACACGAGCGGCCCCGACCTCGTGGTCGACGGCATCACGTGCCAGCTCGGCGGCGTCCACACGTTCGACAGCGTGGTGGTCAAAAACGGCGGTGTGATCGAGGTGCCGGCGTACGACGGCGCCGACCGGGTCCACACCGGCAACCTGGAGCTGCGCGCACTGAGCATCACCGTCGAGGCGGGGTCGACGATCACCGCCAAGGGCAAGGGCTACCAGGCGCCGCGGTGCGGCAACGGCGACGGCCCCGTCGCCGGCGCGGGCGGCGTCGGCGGCTGCGCCGTGCGCGACTCCGGCGGCGGCGGCGCACACTTCGGAGCCGGCGGCCGCGGGACCAAGGACTGCTTCGTCGTGCCGCCGCCGGACAGCTGCCAGTTCCCCGACGAGTTCAGCGAAGACTGCGGCAACTCGCTCAACGCGGCCGGCACCGCCTGCTCGGACCGCACCGACTGCCGCGACTTCGACGGCGAGCCGGCGGTGGGCGGCACGCCGTATCCGCACTCGATCTACGAGATCGAGTTCGGCGCGGCCGGCGGGGACAAGGGGTGCCGCGACGGCGACGGGTTCGGCCGCCAGCCGAACGTGGCCGGGCCGGGCGGCGGCCGCATCGTGCTCGCGGCGCCCGACGGGACGGTCACGATTGACGGCACGATCGACGCGAACGGCCGGCGCGGTTGCGGCACGGGCAACGACTCGGCCGGCGGCGGCGCGGGCGGGTCGATCCTGATCGCGGGCCAGTCGGTCCGGATCGGTCCGGCCGCGATCGTCACGGCTCGCGGCGGCCTCGGCGGCGACACGCAGGGCCTGGCCGGCGACCCGACCGGCGAGTGCGCCGCGCCGGCGCAACAGGGCGGCACGTGCGACGACTGCGGCGGTGGTGGCGGCGGCGGCATCATCTCGGTGCTGTCGGTCACCGCGTCCATCGAAGACACGGCGATCTTCGACGTCGACGGCGGTTTGGGCGGCACCTGCCCGATCTGTCGCGGCGAAGCGGGCGGCGGCGCCGGCGAACTCCAGATCGACGGCGCGTACGTCGGCGAGTTTTGCGACGGCTACGACAACGACTTCGACGGCGAGGTCGACGAGGACTTGCCGCCGCTGCCGTGCGGAATGCCGTCGTGTGTCGGCGGCGTGCCGCAGACCTGCCCGCCGGACGTGCCCGCCTGCATCGGCCCGGTGACCGACACCCGGCCTCGCTTCGTCGTCGTGGTCGACACGTCCGGCTCGATGCTCACCGACCCGGCCGGCCGGCCGACGTTCGGCGACGGCTCGCTCGACCACCCGGGCGCGGACGTCGACGGCGACGGGCTGGCGAACGACTCCAAGCTGTTTCAGGCCAAGCAGGCGCTGTCCTCGGTGATCGCGGCGTACCCGGAGATCGACTTCGCCCTCGCCCGCTATCACCAGGACGAGGGGATCGATCGGAGCTGCCAGCTCGCGCACTGGTTCGAATGCCACGACATCTGTTGCACATACGACGATCCGCGCGACAACGCGCCACCTCCCGCGTCGCCCGCGTGTTCGCTGGACCTCGGCGCGTCGGGGGTCGTGTCGGTCGACATGGTGAGCAGCGGCGACGAGTGCATCCACTATGCCGGGTCGTGCGGCCCGCCCGAGCGCGGCGCGGACGTCCTCGTCGGCTTCGGCGCCGACATCAACCAGTACCTGATGTGGCTCGACCACGCCGAGACGAATTTCGTCGACACGACGGTCGAGGGCGACTACTGCGACTTCGCCGCCGGCGGCGACTGCGAACTGCGCGGCACCGGGCCGACGCCGCTGGCCGGCTCGCTGCAGGCGGCCAAGGCGTACCTGGCGCCGCAGATCGCCTGCGACGGCGCGGCCGCGTGCCGCACGTACGCGGTGATCTTGCTCACCGACGGCGCCGAGAGCTGCCGCGGCGATCCGGTCGCGGCCGCGGCGGACCTGCGCGCCAGCCTCGGCGTCGACACGTTCGTGGTCGGCTTCTCCGTGGTCGCCGGCGAGCGGGCGGAGCTGGACGCGATCGCGATGGCGGGATCGGGCGGGGCGCGCGGCGCGTTCTTCGCGGGGGACGAGAGCGAGCTGGCCAACGCGCTGGCGGCCATCGTCGGCGGGTCCATCGTGACGGAGTCGTGCAACGGGGCCGACGACGACTGCGACGGCCTCGTCGACGAAGACTTTCCCGACCTCGGTGCGCCGTGCGACGACGGGGAGCTCGGCGCGTGCCGGGGCACGGGCACGCGCGTGTGCGCGCCGACCGGCGACGGGACCGAATGCGCCATCGCGGACCCGGGGGCGACGCCGGTCGACGAGGTGTGCAACGGACTCGACGACGACTGCGACGGCCTCATCGACGAGGACCTCAGCTGCGTGCCGACCTGCACCCCCACCGGCCCGGACGTGTGCGACGGCGTCGACAACGACTGCGACGGCGCGATCGACGAGGACGACCCGAGCGCGGGGAGCCCGTGCGGCACGACCGACGTCGGCGTGTGCAACTTCGGCGTGCTCGTGTGCGTGGGCGGCAACCTGGTGTGCGTCGGCGCGATCGAGCCGGGGGTCGAGATCTGCAACGGGCTCGACGACGACTGCGACGGCGAGCCGGACGACGCCGCCCCGTGTCCGGGGCAGACCTCGTGCGTCGGCGGCGGCTGCCGCATTCCGTGCGCCGGCGGCGAATTCGACTGTCCGCCCGGCTTGACCTGCGTCGACGACCCGGCCGGAGGCCGCGTCTGCCTGCCGGATCCGTGCGCCGCGTGTGGGCCGGGCCAGGTGTGCGCGGGCGACACCTGCATCGATCCGTGTGACGGCGTCGAATGTGACGCGGGCGAGACGTGCGTCCACGGCAACTGCTTCGACTGCCACGTGCTCGGCTGCGACGTCGCCGGCCAGGTGTGCTTCGACGGCGAGTGCGTCGACGACCCGTGCGCCGGCGTCGACTGCGGCGACGGTGCGAGCTGCGTTCGCGGCCAGTGCGTGGCCGACTGCGACGACAGCGCGTGCCCCGCCGGACAGCGGTGCGGTGCCGACGGCCGCTGCGCCGACGACCCGTGCGCCGGCGTCGACTGCCCGCTTGAGGGCGACGTGTGCGTCGACGGTGCGTGCGTCGACGATCCGTGCGGCCCGGTGACCTGCGCGGCGGGCCAGGTGTGCGCCGGCGGCCGGTGCGTCGCCGACCCGTGCCCGCTCGTCGACTGCTCGGCCGGCCGCCACTGTGTCGTCTTGCCCAGCGGCGACCCGCGCTGCGTCGACGAGGATGCGCGCGTCGACCGGGTCTACGCCGCGGGCGGCGGCTGCGCCTGCCGCGCAGGCGCCGAGTCGGGCCCGCCGGCGTCGGCGTGGCTGGTCGTCGCGGTCGCGTTCGCATGCGCGCGGCGGAGGCGCCGGTGACCCGCTGGCCGCTGGCGCTGGCGATCGTCGCGGCGGCCGGCTGCAGCCTCGAGCCGTTCACGCTGCGGTTCGGCGGCGGCGCGGCCGACGCCGGCCCCGGGGCGGCAGATGCCGCGGCGGATGCCGGCCCCCGGCCCGACGCGGCGCCGCCGTGCGTGCCGGTCGGTCCGGACGACCAGTGCGACGAAATCGACAACGACTGCAACGGCATCGTCGACGACGCGTTCGACAAGCAGACGGACGGCAACAACTGCGGCGTGTGCGGCCACCGGTGCGCATCGCCGGGCGCGATCGAGCAGTGCGTCGGCGGCACCTGCCAGTTCGTCGAGTGCCAACCCGGGTTCGCGGATCTCGACCCGGCGGCGCCCGGCTGCGAGTACCTGTGCCCGGTGTTTCCGCCCGCGCCGGAGGACTGCAACGGC
>RFGE01000126.1 GCA_003696105.1 Deltaproteobacteria bacterium
ATCTCGGAGCGGGCGGATCGGCGGCGGGGTCGGCCACCGGGCGGCTGGTCACGCGGCGTGCGCGGCCGGGACGGCGGCCATCTGGCGCCGCGTGAGGTTCCGGACCACGAGCACGGCGAGGATCGCCGCGACGATGCGCAGGCCGTCGATGATGACGGCCCACATCTGCTGGGCGGCGACCGCATCGAGATCGGCCTCCGGCGACGGGCGACTCAACACGAACATGCCGAGGATCCCCGACACGACCCACGCGGCCCACCACGCGGTCAGCAGGCCCATGCCGGCGCACGGGTCGCGCTCGGGATCCCGCTCGCTCCGCATCCAGATGTCCTTCGCGATCGCGTAGGGCCACGCCAGGTGCAGGAGCGGAATGAACCACGCGAAGATCGCGGCGGCCGGGCGGTTCGTGTACGGCCCCGGGCTGAGCGCCACGAGGTTGGCGTACGCACGGTAGAACCACGCGAGGAACGTGACCACCGCGATCGCCAATGCGCCCCAGTAGGCCGTGTCGACGTTGTCGGCGAGCCGGACGAGTGCCGCCACCGCCTCGGGCGACACCGACTTGCCCGCCTTGATGTCGCCGATGAGCAGCCACAGCCAGCCACCGGCGACGGCAGACGCCGCGTGGACACTGCCGATGAGCACCAGACCGCCGATGGCGACCTTGGCGCGACCGTGGAGGGGAACGACCGCTTGCATGAGCGAGAACGTAGCGCGGGACCAATTCGATGTCCACGGCCCGCGCGCGCCGCGGCGGCGCCGTCGCCGCGCGAAGTAGCACGAATCCAGGGGTTTTTCGAGCCGCGGGGCCCGCGCCGGGCGGCGCCGGACCGGGGGACGGCGCTTGTCGGGCGGCCGGCCGCCGGATTGAGCCGGCCGCGCAATCGTGGTAGGAACCGGGGCTCATGCTCGAGATGGATCCGACCGTCGAGCGCGTCTTGCTCGGGGTGGCTCACGCCCTGTTCATGAACCGGCTGCACCTGCTGCGCCTCACCGAGGTCGTGCGACTCGGCGTGAAGCCGGACGACGAGGGCATCCTCGACGTGCCGCCGAAGCTCGACGAAGAACTCCGCAAGCAGGCGATCGACTTCGTGTTGATGTGCTTCCCGCAGGAGTTCCACGTGCAGATTCACGAGGCCAAGGCCGACTGGCTGCGGCCGATGTAGCGTCGCGTCCCGCCGCTACGTCCCGCCGTCGTCGCCGTCGCCGTCGCCGGCCCGCAGCCGGTCGACCAGCTCGTCGGGCAGGTAGGTCTCGCCCTCGACGTAGTTGCCGTCGAACTCGTGCGGGTACTTGTAGCCGCGCCCGTAGCCCATCTGCTTCATCAACGCGGTGGGCGCGTTGCGCAGCTTCATCGGCACCGGCAGCGCGCCGTAGTCGCGCACCCATCGCCGCGCCCGCGCGTACGCGGTGAGCACCTCGTTGGACTTCGGCGCGCGCGCCAGGTAGAGCGCCGCCTGCGTGAGCGGCAACACGCCCTCGGGCATGCCGACGAACTCGAACGCGCGGTGCGCCGCCTCGGCGACGACCAGCGCCTGCGGGTCCGCATTGCCGATGTCCTCCGACGCGAGGATCACGAGCCGCCGCGCGACGAACCGCGGGTCCTCGCCCGCCTCGAGCATGCGCGCCATCCAGTAGACCGCCGCGTCCGGGTCCGACCCGCGCACGCTCTTGATGAACGCGCTCACGACATTGTAGTGCTCCTCGCCGCGGCGGTCGTAGCGCAACGTCGGCGCCTGCAGCGCCTCCTCGATCGCCGCGACGGTCACCTCGCCGCCGTCCGCGATCGCCGCGGCGACCTCGAGCGCGTTGAGCGCGCGCCGCGCGTCGCCCTCGGCGCGCCGGACCAGCGCCGCGAGCGCCGCGTCTTCGATCGTCACCCCGCGCAGCTCGCGCGCGCACGCGCGCCGGACCAGCACGGCGATGTCGGCGTCCGACAGCGGCTCGAGCCGCAACACCCGCGCGCGGGATAGAAGCGGCGCGTTGACCTCGAACGAGGGGTTCTCGGTCGTGGCGCCGATCAACACGACCGTGCCGTCCTCGACGTGCGGCAACAGCGCGTCCTGCTGCGCCTTCGAAAAGCGGTGGATCTCGTCGATGAACAGCACCGTCGCCCGGCCGCGCTCGTCGCGGCGGGACGCCGCGCGGGCGACGACCTCGCGGATGTCCTTGACGCCGGCCTGCACCGCGGACAGCGACTCGAGCTCGGCCCGCACGTGGCGCGCGAGAATCCGCGCGAGCGTCGTCTTGCCGCTGCCGGGCGGGCCCCACAGAATCAGGGAGGGGAGAACACCCCCCTCCAGGGCCCGCGCCAGCAGCTTGCCGGGGCCGAGCAGGTGCGCCTGGCCGACGAATTCGTCCAACGATGTCGGACGCATGCGCTCGGCGAGCGGCTGGCCGCGCCGCTGTTTGGCCGCACCGTGGCGAAACAGGTCCATCGGAAAAATCCGCCGGGGGTGATGCCCCGACCCCCCTAGTGCGTACCACGAGCCGCGGCGCATGGGGACCACACGCCACGCCGCGCCCGGCCCACGGGGCCAGCGGCGCATCGGATTCCACACCGTTACCCGCCGGCGCGCGCGGGGCCGAGCTGGCACCGTGCTTGCTTTACCCAGGGCCACCATGACCACCGCGCTCGAACTCGTCTATCGCTACCGCCAGCTCGCTGGCAAGTGCGACACCTGCGGCCTCACGATGGACGAGATCGACCTGATGACGACCATCGAATCGCTGTTCCGCGGCGGCGGTGCGGACGGCCGCCGGTTTTCCCGCGAGCCGGTGTCGCTCACCGCGACGCTGCGCGGGCGCGGCCACAGCGACGTCGTGACCGTCGACAACCTCGCGCCCGGCGGGCTCGTGTGCCAGCGCGCGCCGTACTACGCGACGGACGACACGGTGGACGTCGTGATCGACGACGACGAGTGCGGGCTGTCGTATCGGTTCAAGGCGCGGGTCACGTGGGTTCGCGCCGACGCGGACACCGACGATTACGTGGTCGGGCTCGCGTTCGTCGGCGCGCCGGTGCTGCTCCGGTACGCGCCGGCGCGCGCGGCGGCGAACCGCGTGGGCATGGCGGACGCCGCGTAACCCCCGCCGACGGCGGCGGGTGCCGCGCGTTGGCGGCGCGGCCGGTCGCGGTGGTACGGTCGACCCGGATGGTCGCGCCGGCCCGCGTTGCGCTCGCGC
>RFGE01000127.1 GCA_003696105.1 Deltaproteobacteria bacterium
GGCAACCCGTGCGGCGGCAACCCGTGCGCGGGCAACCCGTGCGGCGGCGGCAACCCGTGCGCGGGCAACCCGTGCGGCGGCGGCAACCCGTGCGCGGGCAACCCGTGCGGCGGCGGCAACCCCTGCGCGGCAGCCCACACCCCCGACTTCTCCGGCTGGAAGGGCTGGACGAAGGTGAACGCGGCCCGGTTCGTGTCCAAAGGACACCGGAGCGCGTGGGTCGACGTCTACGTCGACTCTGCGGCGGTCGCCGACAAGTACAACGCCAAGTCGGGTCCGTATCCGGTCGGCGCGCGCATCGCCAAGGTGCAGTACAAGTCGGCCGACGACACCACGCCCGTCGCGATCACGGCCATGGTCAAGATGGCCGCCGGCTACGACGACGAAAACGGCAACTGGTGGTACGGCGTCTACGACGCGTCCGGCACCAAGGCGATGAAGGCCGGCAAGATCGACATGTGTATCAACTGCCACGATCAGGCCAGCGATCGCGACTACGTGTTCGGTCCGAAGTGAACCGGTGCGCGCAGCGGTGACATGGGTGTGCGCGGTCGCCGCGGCCGGCGGCGCGGCGTGCGGTTCGAGCCGCACGCCGCGCGACGTCCTCACGGACGGCGGCGTCGTGCGGCCGGGCGACTACGCCGACCCGCTCGTCCATCTCGGCCGGCTCGATACGTCGACCTTCATCGAGATTGGCGAGGTGCGGGCGCGCGACGACGGTCTCGTTCTGTTCTGCACGGGCGTGCAGGGCATGAACGTGGTCGACGCGAGCGATCCGGGCGACATGAAGCTGCTGCGGCGGTTGGCGTCCTCCCGGTCGTCCGGACAGTACCCGCGCTGCCAGCACGTCGCGGTCGACGGCGACGTCGCGTACATGGCCAGCCGCGGCGACGAGATCCAGCCGACGCCGTTCGTCGCGGCGTTCGATCTGGCCCGCGACGGCGCCGAGATCGCGACGTTCGTACGCGATGCCACCACGTTCGAGGGAATGGATGCGGCCGGCACGATGTTGTACGTCGCCGCACACGACAAGGGGCTGCTCGTGCTGGAGCGGACCGCCACCGGGCTGGTCGAGCGCGGCGTCGCGACCGGGCTCACCAACGCGTGGGGGGTGGACGTCGACCCGGCGCGCCAGATCGCATTCGTCGCCGACGGGGCCGGCGGGCTGGCGGCGGTCGACGTGTCGTCGCCCGCGTCGCCGGCGGTCGTCGGCCGCGTGGACTTCGACGGCGCGGCGATGATGGTCCAGGTCGTCGGCGACGTGGCCTACGTGGCCGCGTCCCAGGCCGGCCTGGTCGCGGTGGACATATCGGACCCGCGCGCGCTCCGCGTCCTGAGCGTGACCGATACGCCGGGGACCGCGTTGGAGCTGGCCGTGTCCGGCGGGCATGCGTTCGTCGCCGACTGGAACGACGTGCGCGCGTTCGACGTGTCCGACCCGGCTCATCCGGCGCTGCTCGCGACGGAGCGCATCGACGTGTCCGGCGGGTTTCCGCGCGTGCTCGGCGTCGGTGCGTACGGCGACTACGCGTTTGCGGGCGAGTGGACCGGACTGCACGCGCTGCAGTTGTTCCCGGACCGCGTCGCACCTGACCTGTGGGTGGGCGAACGCGAGATCGACTTCGGCGTGGTCCCGGTCGGCGACGAGGATGCGGTCGCCGTCGCGATCGAGAACCAGGGGCGCGCGCGGCTCGCCGTATGGTCGATCGAGACGACGGACCGGCGGTTCTCGGTCGACCGCGACCAGGTCGTCGTCGAGCCGGGACAGGTCGCCGTCGTCGAGGTGCGCGTTCGCCCCGACGGCGACGCGGAGGTACGCGGCCAACTCAAGCTGTTGTCGGACGACCCGGACGACGGCGAGCGAACGATCGATTTACGGGTGAACCGGCCGGGCGTCGGGGTCGGCGACCCGGCACCCGAGGTGGCGGTCCAACTGCTCGACGGCGGCCAGTGGCGGCTGAGCGACCACGCCGGCCAGGTGGTGCTGCTCGCGTACTTCGCGACGTTTTGACCCGTATGCGGTCTGGAGTTTTCAGACCTCGAACCGAGCGTGTTCCAGCGGTTCAAAGACCGCGGGGTTGTGGTCGTCGGCGTCAACCCGGGTGGACTGTACGGGGGCGACACGGCGGCGATCGTCGAGCAGTTCGTCGCCCAGACCGGCGTCACGTTTCCGGTCGGGTGGGACGCCAACGGCACGTATGGCGTGTTCCGGGGGGGCGGCGGCGCGAGCGTGTCGCCGTTCCCGCTCGACGTCGTGGTCGGCCGGGACGGCGTCGTGCGCTACATCAGCCGCGAGTACGAGGCCGACGAACTCGCGTCGGCGATCGAGGCGGCGTTGGCCCGGGCGCGATAGCCATGCCCGCGCCGTCGGTGCTGCACGTGCTCCGCGCAAACCTGCAGCGCGCCGTGATCATCTCGCTGGTGGTGGGCACCGCGCTGTTGCTGATCAACCACGGCGACCATCTCGCGCTCGAGCCGATTTGCCCGCATTTCTACGCGAAGGCGGTGTGCACGTACGTCGTACCGTTCGGCGTGTCGATGGTGTCGGCGCTGTTCGCCGCGCGCGACCGCTAGGAGGCGGTTGGGCATCGCCACTGGCTGCGGTCGTACCGCCACCTACAGGCCACCCGGATCGGACCGCGGCCGCGCACGCATGGCGCGGCCCATTTTTCGCCGGTGCTGGTACAATCGGCTCCTTGGCGGCCGCCCGGGAGAGTGCGAGCATGGTGAACGACGCGCGAGAGCGATGGTTCAGTGACCTGGTCGACGCGGGGCTCGAGACCCAGATTCTCGACGCGCCGCAGATCGTCGAACACGCCACACCGGACGTGCTCGCCGAGAATCTGCCGGCCGACCTGCTCGCCAAGGTGCTGCAGTCCGCGCTCAAGGCCGGGGCGATGACGCCGGAGCGGATGCTCGACACGCTCACGCCGGCCATTTTGGCGCGGCACGTGCCACACCCGATCCTGTGGGCGTGCGTTGCGACCGCCGCCGAACGCCGCGGGCTCGCCGACGCCAACGGCGAGGTCCCGGCCGGCGATCCGCGCCGCACGTTCATCCGCCGGGGGCTGCAATCGGCGCTCGACGCGGGCGTCGCGACGCCGGACGACGTGCTCGCGCACGCCACGGCGGAAGTGATCGCCGAGTATCTGCCCGCCGAGCACAAAGCCAAGCTGCTCGCGGCCGGTCTGGCGGCCAACGAGATGAATCCTCGGCTCGTGGTCGACACGGTCGGCGTCGACGCGTTCGCCGCGCACGTGCCGGTCGGCGTGATGTGGGCGTGTCTGCGCGCGGTCGGCGATCGCGCCGTCGCGGGCGCGGGGGCCGGCGCGGCCGGCAAGCGCGCGGGCGCGGGGGCCAGCACGGCCGGCAAGCGCGCGGGCGCGGGGGCCAGCACGGCCGGCAAGCGCGCGGCGACCCGCCGCGCGGCGGCGGCGACTGCTGCGTCGAGGGGGGCGAAGTCCAAGCGCGCCGACGCCGAAGACGCCTCCGCGCGGCCGGCCGGTGGCGCGGCAGCGCGGCCGCTGGCGCCGCCGCCATTCGACGACGACACCAGCGTGCACAACTGGGCCGGCGCAGAGGACTTCGAAGTCGTCGAGGAGGAGGACCTCGGCGCGGCGGCCGACTCGGTGATCGGCGCGGCCACCGACTGGGACGACAACACGAACGTCGGCGCCTGACGCGGGCGGTTCGCGAGCGCGCGCGGGCCGCACGCCGGCGTCGACGCGGCCCGCACGCGGCAGCGGTCGCCGGGCGCGCGGGGCGGTTCACCGGCGCGTGCGCGCAACGTGTAGTAGCCTGCCGGCAGGATGGAACGGCTGCACATCCTCGACGCGCACGGCTACGTGTTTCGCGCTTACTACGGCCTGGCGGGCCAGCGGGTGCGCCTGGCGACGGCCGGCGGCATGCCCACCGGGGCGCTGTACGTGTACGCGTCGATGCTGCTGCGGTTGTACCTCGACGAACATCCGGATCGGATTGCGGTGGTGTTCGACGCGCCGGGCAAGTCGTTTCGCGCCGACATCGACGATCAGTACAAGGCGAACCGCCCGGAGTTGCCGGACGACCTGCGCCAGCAGATGCCGTACTTCCAGCCGCTGACGGAGGCGTTCGGCTGGCCCGTTCTGTCTGTGCCCGACGTCGAGGCCGACGACGTGATCGCGACGCTCGTGCGCCGCGCCGTCGACGCCGGCCTGGCGGTGACGATCTATTCCGCCGACAAGGATCTCATGCAGCTCGTGAGCGACCGGGTGACGGTCGTCGACGCGATGCGCCAGGTCGTCTACGATCGCGACCGCGTGCGCGACAAGTTCGGCGTGCCGCCGGAGCAGCTCGCCGACTGGCTGGCGCTGGTCGGGGACAGCTCCGACAACATCCCGGGCATGCCGCTGGTCGGAAAAAAGACGGCCACTGCGCTGCTGCGCGACTACGGCGACATCGACGGCATCCTCGCACACACGGGAGATCTCAAGGGAAAGCTGCGCGCGAACTTCGAAGACCCGGTGCTCGTGGACCGGCTGCGGCGGTCGCGCGAACTGGTCGCCTTGCGCGACGACGTGCCGCTCGACGTCGACCTCGACGCGCTGCGCCGCGGGCCGTGGGACGGCACGCGCCTCAAGGCGCTGTTCGAGCAGCTCGAGTTCCGTGGCCTCGTCGACCGCCTTGGCGCGACCGGCGGCGCGGCGGCGGACGCGGAGCGGATCGAGCCGAGCGAGACGGCGCGGCAGCCGCCGGTGGTCGTGGCCGATGCCGGTGAAGCCGCGGCGTGGTTTCGCGCCGCGCGCGATGCTGGCCGCCTGGCCGTCGTGGTCGAGGTGGATGCGCAGCGGCCGGTGCGGGCCGACGTGGTCGGAATCGGACTGGCGGTGCCGGGCCGGCCGCCGGCGTACTTCCCGATCGGCCACCGCTATCTGAGCGCACCGCCGCAGTTGTCGCGGGATGCGTTCGTCGCGATCGCGCGCGATGTGCTCGAGGATCCGGCCGTGGCGAAGGTCTGCCACGACGCCAAGAATGCGCGCACGTACTTGTCGCGCCTCGGCATCGCGCTCGACGGCGTGACCACCGACGCGATGCTCGCGGCGTACTTGCTCGACGCATCGTCGGACGCCTATCCGCTGCACGAGGTCGTCCGCGACTACGCGGGGGCGGACATCCCGGCGCGGGTCGACCTCACCGGCAAGGGGAAGGCGGCGCGCGGGTTCGATGCCGTGGCCATCGATCGCGCCGCGGAGTACGCCGGCGGGGCGGCGGCGGCGCTGTTGCCGGCGGCGGATGCGTTGCGCGAGCGGCTCCGCGCGGCGGATCTCGAGCGGCTGCACGACGAGCTGGAGCTGCCGCTGGCGCGCGTGCTGTCCGACATGGAGCGCGCGGGCGTGCGGGTCGACGTGGCGTGCCTGCGCGCCCTCGGCGATCGTCTCAGCGCGCACATCGCGGCGCTCGAGCGCCGCGTGCACGAGCTGGCCGGCGAACCGTTCAATCTCGGGTCGCCCAAACAGGTCGCCGCCGTGCTGTTCGATCGCCTCGGTCTCGACAGTCCGCGCATGCGCAAGACGAAGACCGGCTATTCCACCGATCACGAAGTGCTCGAGGCCATGCGCGACCTGCATCCCATCGTCGCACCGATCCTCGAGCACCGCGAACTGGTCAAACTCAAGGGGACGTACATCGACGCGCTGCCTCCGCTGGTCAACCCCGACACCGGGCGCGTCCACACCCAGTTTCGCCAGGCGGTCGCGGCCACCGGCCGGCTGTCGTCTTCCGACCCGAACCTGCAGAACATCCCGATCCGTACGGAACTCGGTCGCGAAATCCGCCGCGCGTTCGTGGCCGAGCCCGGGCGCAAACTGCTGAGCTGCGACTACTCGCAGATCGAACTGCGCTTGCTGGCCCACTACTGCGAGGATCCGGTCCTGGTGTCCGCGTTTCGCGACGGCGTCGACATCCATACGCGCACGGCGGCAGAGGTGTTCGGGCTGGCGCCGGACGCGGTCGGGCCGGTCGAGCGCCGCGTCGCCAAGGCGGTCAACTACGGGCTCATCTACGGCCAGTCGGCGTTCGGTCTCAGCCGTGCGCTCGACATCCCGCGCGAGGTCGCCGAGGACTACATCCAGCGCTATTTCGCGCGGTTCACCCGCGTCCAGGCGTTCCTCGACGATATCGTGGCGTCCGCGCGGCGACTCGGCTACAGCACGACCATCCTCGGGCGCCGGCGGCCGATCCCGAACCTCGGGTCGCGCAACGTGCGGCTGCGGCGCGCGGCCGAGCGGGTCGCGAGAAATACGCCCCTGCAGGGCAGCGGGGCCGATATATTGAAGCTGGCGATGTTGCGAGCCGATCAGATCCTGCGCGACGAGCGGCTGCCCGCGCGGCTGGTGTTGACCGTGCACGACGAGCTGGTGTTCGAGGTGGACGCCGGCGCCGCCGCGGACGTGGCCGAGCGCGTGCGGCGCGCGATGGAGACGGTGTACGAGCTGCGCGTGCCCCTCGTGGTGGACGTGGGGATCGCGGACAACTGGGCCGATGCGCACTGACGGGCTCGCGTGTGTGTTGGGGGCCGCGCGCGCGCTGGCGGTGGCGGCGGTGGCGGCGACCGCGTGCCGCGGCGACCGGCCTCGCAAACCGGTCGCGCCGGCCGGCGATGCGCGCCCGGTCGCGGTGGCGCCGGCGCCGGCGACGCCGGTGCGCGAGGTCGCGGCGTCCACCGGGACGGTGGGGGACCTCGGGCGCCGGCCGGACCGCGAGCCGCCGGCCGACGAGCACAGTCACGACCACGCGGTCGACTGTCCGATCGACGACCCGCTCGATCCGGACAAGGCGCTCGACGAGGCGGCGGCGCGCTACGACACCGGCGAGTGGGAGGTCGCGCTCGCCTGCACGGAGGTCGCGGTGGACTTGATTCCGCAGTCCGTCGAGGCGCACCACCTGCACGCGGCGGCGCTCGCGGCGCTCGGCCGGTTCGGCGAGGCGCAGACCGCGTTCGCGATGGCGATCGCGCTCGATCCGGACGATCCGGAAACGCTCGCGGCCGCGGCCGACTTCCACATCAACGCGGTCACTCCGAAGCGGCGGGACTCGACGTTGCTGGGGCTCGCCTACGCGCGCCGCGGCAGCGACAAGGCGTCGACGCGGCGGCGGCGGGACCGCGACCTGCGGGCGCGGCTCGCGCTGCTCGAGGGGCAGGCGCTCAACGACCTCGGGCGTGCCGACGAGGCGCTACCGCGCATCGATGCGTCGCTCGCCCTGGCCCCGCGGTCGCTCGCCGCCCGCTACGAGCGCGGCGTGAGCCTGTTCAACTTGTGCCGGTTCGATGCGGCTTATACGGACCTGGCGGCCGTGCTCGAGCGCGACCCGGACGATGCCTACGCGCATTACCACATCGGCTTGATCTACGAGCGCAAGGGCCGGCCGAAGGCGGCGGCGGAACACCTGGCGCGCGCGCGGGCGCTGGCTCCGGCAGATTTCCCGCCGCCGGTAGACGTGTCGCCGGACGCGTTCCGCGCCGAGGTCGACGCGGCGGTGGCCGAACTGCCGCCGGATGTGCGGGCGGTGTTGGGCGACGTCGCGGTGGAGGTCGAGGACCTGCCGGCGCTCGACGACCTCACGGCGGTCGACCCGCCGTTTTCCCCGACGATCCTCGGGCTGTTTCGCGGTTATCCGCTCGGGGTGACGCCGCCGCCGGACGCGGGCGAGCCGCCGCCCGCGCGCGCGATCGTGCTCTACCGAAAAAACCTGGCGCGCGCGGTGCGAACCCGCGAGGAACTCGACGAGCAGATCCGGCGCACGCTGTTGCACGAGATCGGCCACTTGCGCGGGCTCGACGAGGACCAGCTTCGGCGGCGCGGATTGGAATGAGGTAAGATCGGCGCGCATGTCGGCCGCCCCTTCTGCCAAGGTGCGCGAGCTGGAAGCGCGACTCCGCGCCGAGGAAAAGAAGTTCGCGCTCGTCCAGGAGATCGGCCGCGCGCTCGCATCCGCCCTGGATCTGGATCAGCTCCTGGCGCTGATCATGGAAAAGATCACGATCTTGATGGAGGCGGATCGGTCGACGCTGTTTCTGCTCACGGACGACGGCCGCGGGCTGTGGTCCAAGGTGCTGCAGGGCGGCGAGCTGCTCGAGATCCGCTTGGCGGTCGGCGAGGGCATCGCCGGCTGGGTCGCCAAGACCGGCGAGACGGTCAACATTCCGGACGCCTACATCGACGAACGGTTCCAGCCGGCGGTGGACCTGCGGTCGGGGTACCGGACCAAGTCGATCCTGTGCATGCCGATGCGAAACAGCCTCGGCTCGACCATCGGGGTCGTCCAGGTGCTCAACAAGAAGGACGGGCCGTTCACCGCCGACGACGAGACCCTGTTGGCCGCGCTCGCCGCGCAGGCGGCCGTGTCCATCGAAAACTCGAAGCTCTATCATTCGGTCGTCAACAAGAACGTCGAGCTGCTCAACGCGCAGGAACGGCTGCGCCAGAAGACGTTCGAACTCAACGTGTTGTTCGAGGTCGAGCAGCAGGTGAGCGCCGCGCACGACCTCGACGAATTGCTCGACCGCATCCTGCGCAGCGCGATGCGCATGGTCGGCGCCGAGGCCGGCTCGATCGCTCTGCGCGAAGGCGACGGGGACGAGCTGGTGTTCCGGACCACGGCCGGGTATGTGGCGGACCGCATCGCGCACCGGCGGATTCCGATCGGGGACGGCTTGATCGGTTGGGCCGCCGCCCGGCGCGAACCGCTCATCGCCAACGATCCCAAGAACGATCCGCGCCATGCGGCCGAGTTTGCCGACGCGCTCGGGGTCACTCCGCGGAACATCTTGTGCGCTCCGCTGGTCACGTCCGAGGAGGTCCTGGGCGCGATCGAGTTGATCGACAAGACGTCCGTTGGCGAGGGGGACGGCAGTTTCAGTTCGGGCTTTACCGA
>RFGE01000128.1 GCA_003696105.1 Deltaproteobacteria bacterium
CGCATTGTCGTGCCGTGTTTGCGTCGGGGTCGGTCGTCGAGGGTCCATCGCACCCGGTATCGGCGCGCGCGCGCCGCGGTTGCGTGCCATCCGCCGCCGTGCCCGTTTCGCGCCCCGCGCCCGCCCCGCCCGCGCGCGTCGCGCGACCGCCACCGCGCGCCGCCGGTCTGGGCGCCGGCCGCACCGGCGACGAATCATCGTGGGCCGCGCTGCGTCAGCGCGTCGGGCGCCGCCGCAGGCCACGGCGATTCGAGCCGGCCGGGAAACGCCGCGGTCGGCGGGGCCCGATCATCTCGGCGAGGATGAGCATCGCGTGCTGCGCTCGAGGCGGCAGCTCCGCGATGGCTTCGACGAGGCGCCGTTCCAGCGCCGTGCCGGGGACGGGCGTGGCGTCGTCGGAGCCGACGAGCGCATCGAGCGAGATTCCGAGCGCGCCAGCAAGTTTTGCGGCCGTGGTGAGAGATGGCTCGAACGCGCCGCGCTCGACGCGGGATACGGTCTCGGAAGAAAGCCCGGCCGCCTCGGCGAGCGCGTGTTGGCTCAGCCCTGCCTTGGCGCGAAGCCTTCGTAGGTTGGCGGACAGCATCTGTCGGTCGAACTGCATCCGGCACCGTCACGGTGCCGCGACTGCGGGAGAATCGCGAGGACGCACGTGTTGTCAACATATGTGTTGACAACACGTGGCCGTAGCGCGACGATGGCGCTCGGGTGGTACGGGACCGAGCGGGGAGCCCCGGCAACCTGTTCGTCGTCGACCGGATGGACAACTGACCGGATGGACAAGGAGGACAACACGTCATGACCAGGACGATCGCGAACGCGTGCGCGCGCTGGGCGGCCGCAGCGGTCATCGCCGCAGTCGCCGGCTGTGCGAGTTATTGGCAACATCAGCGCGAACGAGAGGCGCAGCGCGCACAACGCGAGGCCGCCGTGCGCGACGCTCGGGCAGCCTGTTACGAGGGGGTCGGCCGAGACGATCTTGCCGCGGCGGTGTACGACGCGCTCGTGGGCCGGCGGTACGAGGTGGCGACGGCGCTGCGCGGGCGGGTCACGACCCAGTGGCTGGAGGAGACGAGCCAGCGGTCGAAGGTCGAAGTGCAAGTGGAAGACGGCCTGCGCGAGACCTGCAAAGTTGCGACGATCCGCGTGTCGGCCGAGACGCGCGACCCCTCGAAGAACGAATGGGTCGCGGCACCGGATCTTGCGCACCAGATCGAAGACGACATCTATCTCGACGTACACACTCGCGCCCAGCAGCTCGCGGCGAAGGCGCCGACGACCGCCGGCGCGCCGTCGCCGCCGGCGGCGGAGGGCAGCGAAGGCGGGGCCTGTTACGGCAATGGCACATGCAACCAGGGGCTCACATGTGCAAGCGGCGTATGCGTACGCGAGGCGGGTGCCGCTGCATCACCGTGAACGCAGAACGGGGAGGGCGATCCCGTGGACAACGGTTTCTCCGGATTCGGAGCGGGCTGCAAATCCGGTCGAATAGGCGCGATTTGGTTGAGGACGCCCAGACTTGTCGCTGCACCGCGGCGCCGGCTGCGAGGCTTTGCCTGAGCCGCGATTCGGTGCCGTGAGCGAGTACGACGGGGCTTCCCAACCTCGCAACCGCGGCCCGCAACTAATGCATGGGCCGAGCCTAGCTCGCGCCGGGTCCGGGCCAGTCGCTGTCGGCTCCGCAGATCGTATTGGTTGTAAATGCATATTAGTATGTTGTCGTGTCGAACAACTTGTGTGTGAATCTCTAAAAAAGGTGGTCCGGGAGGTGCTTTCGATGGGGATCAGTGTTGCCGTTCGGCTCGCGGGTGTGCTGGCTTTGGCGCTAACGACGATCGCATGCGATGGGGGTAGTGATGATGACGACAACCACAGCCCATCTTGTGGCGACAACATGTGCCTGGGGGCGGAGAGCTGCGATAGTTGTCCGTCGGATTGCGGTCAGTGTCCTCCGGGGTGCGGCGACGGGGCATGTAACGGCGCGGAGACTTGCGACAGCTGCGCGCCGGATTGTGGGCAGTGCCTGTGCGAACCGGGTGACGGAACGTGCGGCATGAACGAGGCCTGCATCGATAGCCTGTGTCAGGCCGCTTTTGGTCGAATCTGGACCATCATAGTCGTGGATGGGGATATGCCGAGCAACAACGATTCGGGTGAGGCCTGGGATGCTTTCGGCGGTGCACCGGATCCATTCGTCGAAATTCAACTCAATGGCTCGGTCCTCGCCACGACGTCGGAAAAGCAAGACACATTTTCGCCCGCGTGGAACGAATCCGTCGACGCGAACATCCCGGCCGGGTCCTCTTTGGTATTCCGGGCGTGGGACTCGGACGTAAGCAGCAACGATCTGATGTTCACGTGCACGATTGATCCGCTGCTCGCTGCTTATTTAGATGCGCGTGCGATCGACTGCCCGGGCGGCGGGGGTGGCCGGCTACGCATCCATTTTTCGCCGTAGGAGTCGGGCCTGCGACCTATTCGTGCAGGAAGGGACGAATCGAGACGAGCAAAAGTGTCGGCGGCATTGGCGCCGGCCGCCAAAGATCCCCGCGCCCCAAAAAAAGGCGCGCCGGCACCATTGCCGGCGCGCCGCGAGATCGAGTGGCTGTTCTCGATCGTTACCGCGATGGGGATGACCTACCGCTTGAGGTTGGCGACCTCTGCGAGCATCTCGTCGGCGGTGGTCACGGTGCGGGCGTTGGCCTGGAACGCCCGCTGGTAGGAGATGAGCGTCACGAGCTGCTCGCCGACGTCGACGTTGGAGCCCTCGAGGCTTCCGGACGAGATTGCGCCGCGGCCGCCGCTGCCGGCGGCACCGATGAGCGCCTGACCGCTGTCGCGGGTCTCGGCGTACAGCTGGTTGCCCGCGCGGACGAGCCCCTGCTCGCTCGTGAAGGTCGCGAGCGCGAGGCGCGCGATCTCGCGTCGCTGTCCGTTGGAGAACGCGCCGACGATCGTGCCGTCCTCGGACACGGTCACGTCGACGAGTTCGCCGGCGCCGTAGCCGTCCTGGTCGATTCGGGTCACCGACGACGGGCCGGCGAACTGGGTGGTGCCGGCGAGGCCGGTGCCCCCGTCGGTGGTGATCGAATCGCCGAAGTCGAAGGTG
Organism: Deltaproteobacteria bacterium; assembly: GCA_003696105.1. Taxonomy (NCBI): domain Bacteria; kingdom Pseudomonadati; phylum Myxococcota; class Myxococcia; species Deltaproteobacteria bacterium. Next base: position 3,110 of record RFGE01000128.1, read on the forward strand.
ATGGTCTGGCCCGGCGTCGCGTTGATGAAGTTGGCGCTCGAGCTGGTCGTGACCTCGGTGTCGAGTTCGCCGTTGGGCGTGAACGTGAGCGTGCCGCTCGCGATCTCCGAGGGGGTGCCGGCCGTTCCGCCGGTGATCTCGCCCCCGTCGACCATCGCGTGCCACTCCCACGCTCCCGACCCGGTGGCGCGGAAGTACACGTCGACGCGGTGGGCCGCACCGAGCGAGTCGTACACCGTGGCGGATGTGGAGAAGTTGGAGGTGGTGTCGGGGTTGAGCGGGTCGAACGGGGCCGGCGGCGTTGCGTTCGCGTCGAGGTTGACGTGCATCGTGAGCGACGAGGTGGCCTGCGGGGCGCTCTGGCCCGCGCCCAGCGCGAGGTCGCCGAGCTGCGTGCTCACCGCGCCGGTGCCGTCGATCGCGTAGCCCTGTACGCGGAGCCCTTCCGGGGTCACGAGATAGCCGCTGTCGTCGAGGGAGAACCGGCCGTCGCGCGTGTAGAACGTTCCCGTCTGTCCGTCGTGGTTGCCGCTGACGACGAAGAACCCCCGCCCGCGGATGGCCATGTCGAGCGCGGAGCCGGTCTGCAACAGACCGCCCTGGCCGAACTGCGTGTCGGTGCCACCCATGCGCACGCCCGCGCCGAGGCGATTCGCGTCGGGCGCGGTGCCGCCGAGCACGTCGGCGAAGCGCGCGCGGGCTCCCTTGAAGCCGACGGTGGACACGTTGGCGATGTTGTCGCCGACGACGCCGATCGCACTGCCGTGGGCGCGCAGGCCGCTGGTTCCGGTAAACAGCGAGTTGAGAATGGACATGCGTTGAACCTCCTGTGTGCGCTCGGGGGCGCGGGTATTCGCGACGCGGCGGCCGCGTCGAAGTCAGGCAAGGCGGCGCGGCATCACGCGTCGCGTTCGATGGACAGGACACTCGCCGGCGGGACGCTCGCACCGCCGATGCGCAGCATGTGCACGCCGTCGGAGAACTCGATCGCGTCCACGCGTCCGCGCAGCTTGGGCGATGCGTCGATCGAGCTGCCGTCGGCGGCGGTGGCGACCACTTCGACGGTGTAGGTGCCCTCGTCGACCGGCACGCCCTGGGCGTCGGTGCCGTCCCAGCCGATGGATACGTCGCCGGCCGGATGCGGGCCGAGGTCGATCGATTTGACCTCGTTGCCGTTGGCGTCGCGAATGACGACCTGCACGGACTCGGCCGCGTCGGGCAGGTCGACGAACAGGTCCGGCGGCGCGCCGCCGTCCGGCGCCCAGTGGACGGCGTCCGCGCTGGCGGTCGCCGTCGCGCCGACGAACCCGGCGAGGGCGGCGCCGGCCGCGGCGCGCTGCTCGGCCTGAATTTGCGACAGGATCGCCGTCGCCTGGGCTCCCTGTTCGACGTTGGCGAACTGGGCGAGCTGCGCGACGAACTCGGCGCCGTCTTGCGGGTCGAGCGGGTTCTGGTGTTCGAGCTGCGCGACCAGCAGGCGCAAGAACTCGTCTTTGGCCGTGGGCGCCGGCGCGGCCGTGCCGGCGGGCGACGGGGGAGAGGACGGCGTGGGGGCGACTCGCATGGATCTCCTCAGGCAATGGCCACGACCGGTGCGGCCGGTGCGGCGGGGTTGGAATCGGTGCGATCGCGGGCGGTCGCGCTCGCGGTCGCAGTGCGGCGGTTCGCGGTGCGGCCGCCGGAAGGCGGCGGCTCGCGGTGGCGTTCGCCGGCGTCGCCCGACGACAGGTCGCCGAGAGACAGGCCGTGGCGATGCAGCGCGGCGTTCAACTCGCCCGCGGCGCGCTGCAGGGCGGCGGCCAGCGGCTCGGGGGCGGTCGCGCGGACGGTGACCTGGTTGTGCGCGACGGTGACGACCAACGCGGCGCGATCCGGGCCGTCGCCGACGACGATGCGCGCGCGCGCCGGCGTGAGCACGCCGGAGCGGATGTCGTCGCCGGCCAGGTCGACGTCCGCCCAGTGTGCGACCGCCGACGCCCCTGGCGGCGTGTCGGCGCGCGCCGCCAGGTGAGCCTTGGCCGGCGGCGCGGGGATGGCGGCCAAGGTTGGCGGCGCGGTGGCGTCGCCGCTTGGATCGCGCCGGCGCTCGGTCGCCGCGGCGCCGCCGACCTCCGCGATCGCCGCCTCGGTGGATCCCGCGCCGGTCGCCGCGGCCGCGGTTTGCGGATCGGCCGGGGCCGCCGCCACCATCGATACGACCGCTCCGGCCGTCGCCGCGTGCGCAGCGGGCGCGGCGGTGTCGGCGCCGGCGTCCGGCGCTCCGGCCGTTGCACCGGTCATCGCCCGATCCGGCCCGCCGGCGGCGCCCGCCGCGACGGCGTCATCGCCGGCGGGGGTGGCGTGCGGATCGGCCGGGGCCGCACCGTCCTGATCGGTGGCGCCCGTGCGCGGCCGCTCATGTGGGCGCGGATCCGGTCGAGGATCCGATGTGCGGGGGCTAGCCTCGGCGTCGCGGGCGGACGCATCGGCGTCGCGGGCGCGCGCATCCGCGTCGCGGGCGCGCGGATCCGTGTCGCGGGCGCGCGCATCCGTGTCGCGGGCGCGCGCGGGCGACGTCTCGCGACCCCGGTGGCCGTGCCTCGCGTCGACCGGCGACTGCGCGCGGGCGTCGGCCGCGTCGCGTACGCGCGGGTCGGCCGCGTCGCGTACGCGCGGGTCGGTCGCGTCGCGTACGCGGGCGTCGGTCGCGTCGCGCGCCGCGGGCGGACGCGCGGTTTCGAGGCGTTGCACGCGGCGCGGGTCTGCGCCGGCTCGCGCCGTCGGGCGCGCGTCGGGCGTCGGTCGCGCCGCGGTCGCCGCCGGCGTGCGCGGGTCGGCCGCGTCGCGCGCGCGAGCGAGCACGGAAGAAAACGCCGGTGCCGGCGTCCGCGCCGCGGCGGCTCGCTGTGGCGTCGGCACCGCGGGGTGCCCGTCGACGCGGCGGATCATGCGCTCCTCCGCGCGCGCCGTGCGCTCAGGTCGTCGACCGCGATCTGCTCGGCCTTCGCCGCGCGGCGGTCGATCGCCGACCGCAGCCGGTCGATGTGCTTGTCGGTCGCGCGCAAGTCGCGCTCGGCCTCGATCAACTTGCGGGTCGCGCGGCTGGCCTCCACCTCGGCCGCGGTCGCCTCGCGGGCCGCGACCGCGACGCGATGTTTGAGCTGAGCCAGCTCCGCGTCGAGGAGCCAGATCGCGGTCGCCGACGACGCGGCCATCAGCTCGTCGGCCGCGCCGCGCTTGCGCGCGTCGAGCGCCCGGTGCGCTCGCTGCAGGCGCTCGACCGATATCCGGTGGCGTTCGTTCGCCATCGCGGCGGCGGCAGCGGCCGCGTCGCGCAACCGCTTGCGGCTGTCGCGCACGCGTTCGAGATATTGCAGTTTGGTCCTCACGCCGTGGTCTCCTGTCCGGTGATGGCGGCCCGCAGTCCGGCCATCGCGTCGTCGAAGGTGCTGTGCTCGTCGACCCGCTGGCGCGCCCACCGATCGATGCGTTCGCCGGACGCGACGGCGGCGTCGTAGGTCGGGTTCGATCCCGGCACGTACGCACCGAGGCTGCGCAGTTCGTCGGCCTCGCGGCGAACCGCGAGAGTGCGCCGCGCCTCGGCGGCGAGATCCTGCGCGTCGCGGCTGGTGACCTGGTGCGCGACGCGCGACGCGCTCGCGAGCACATCGACGGCGGGAAACTGGCCTCGGGCGGCCAGCTCGCGCGACAGCACGATGTGCGCGTCGAGCAGCGAGCGCGCGCTGTCCGCGATCGGATCGGCGAGATCGTCGCCCTCGACCAGCACCGAATAAAACGCGGTGATCGAGCCGCCGGCGGCCATGGGCGACACCCGCTCGAGCAACCGCGGCAGCTCGGCGAACACGCTCGGCGGGTATCCCTTGGTCGCCGGCGGCTCGCCCGCCGACAGGCCGATCTCGCGCAGCGCCATCGCATAGCGCGTGAGCGAATCGAGCAGCAGCAGCACGTTGGCGCCGCGATCGCGGAAGTGTTCGGCGATGGCGGTCGCGGCTTGGGCGCCGCGCGCGCGCTCGAGCGGCGACTTGTCGGACGTCGCCGCGACGGCGACGATCGGGCGGTCGGGGATCGCGGCCATCAGCTCGCGGACCTCCCGGCCGCGTTCGCCGATCAGGCCGAACACGATCACGTCGGCGTCGCTGTGCAGCGCGATCTGCTCGACGAGCGTGCTCTTGCCGACCCCGGCGCCCGCGAAGATGCCGATGCGCTGGCCGCGGCCGCAGGTGAGCAGCGCGTCGATCACGCGCACGCCGGTGTCGAATCGGCGCGTCACGCGTGCGCGGTCGCGGACGGGGGGCGCCGGGCGATCCAGCGGTGCGGTCGCGGCGCAGCGCAGGGGGCCGAGGTCGTCCAGCGGGCGGCCGAAGGCGTCGACCACGCGGCCGAGCAGCGCGTCGCCGACCGGCACGCCCGCGCGGCATTCGCGGCGGACGAGGGCGCCGGGCCGGAGGCCGCGCACCTCGCCGATCGGGATGATCTGGGATACCTGGTCGCGGAAGCCGACGACCTCGCCGTGCACGGAATCAGCACCGTTCGGCCGCAGGATCTCGACGACGTCGCCGACCGACACGTCCGGGACGGATGCCTCGATGAGCAGTCCGGCGATGCGGGCGACCCGCCCGAGCTCGACGGGCGCGGCCGCGCCGCGAATCGCGCGGGCGACGGCGGTCCGCCGGGATTCAGTCCACACCGCCGTCCTCCGTCTCGTCGCCGCCGTCGCTCTGCGCGGCGGCGGTCGCGGGCATCGCGGCGTCCTCGGGCGCCGCGTCCTCGTGTGCGGCGTTGTCGTGTGCGGCGTCGTCCCCGGGTGCGGCGTTGTCGGGCGCGGCGTTGCTGGGCGCCGCGTCCTCGGGTGCGGCGTTGTCGGGTGCGGCGTTGTCGTGTGCGGCGTCGTCCCCGGGTGCGGCGTTGTCGGGCGCGGCGTTGTC
>RFGE01000129.1 GCA_003696105.1 Deltaproteobacteria bacterium
AGCATCTTCGTCGCCGTCGAGGCCATCGGCGAGGGCAAGGCGCCCAACTTCATCCTCCGCCCCGGTGACGTCATCTTCGTCGACGAACGGGCGTTCTGAACGCAACATCTGGGCGTCGCCGATCCGGCATTGGTCTTCAGAGCCAAGGCAGCCGTGAACCGGGCCCATCATGCTTCGCACAGCCGCCCACGGCTGCTCTACACCGCCACTCACGCGATGACGGTACGGGCATTCCTGGTCGACCAGATGCGGTACATGCAGTCCCAGGGATTCGATGTCACGGTCGCGTGCGCGCCCGACCGAGACCTTGCGGAGCAACTCGCTGACGCTGGCATCGGCTACGCGCCCGTGCGAATGAACCGTGAAATGAGTCCGGCCGCAGATCTGTTCGCACTCCACCGCATGGGCCAGATAGTTCGACGGCTCCGCCCCGACATTGTGAACGCGGGGACGCCGAAGGCTGGATTGCTGGGAATGCTGGCCGCCCGCGCCGCGCACGTGCCGGTGCGGATCTACCTGTTGCGTGGACTAAGGCTCGAGGGCGAAGTGGGCCTCCGCCGCGCGCTGCTCGCGGCAACGGAGCGGCTCGCGTGCGCGTGTGCGCACGCGGTCGTCTGCGTGAGCTCGAGCGTTCGCGACCGGGCGGTGGCCCTGCGGCTGACGCCCCCGGCGCGATGCGTGGTTCTTGGTGCCGGCGCCTCAAACGGCGTCGATATGAGGCGGTTTTCTTGGAGCGAGGAGATGTGTTCGAGGGCGCGGGATCTGCGGTCCCGGTACGGGATCGCGCCAGACGCTCCGGTTGTCGGCTTCGTCGGCCGACTGTGCCGGGACAAGGGAACCCCCGACCTTATCCACGCCTTCGTGGGCGTGCGTGCCCGAATTCCGCGGGCCACGCTGGTTCTCGTGGGCGACTGGGAGAACGAGCGCCCGGCGCGCTTGCCACCGGGCGTCGTCGTGACCGGCTTCGTCGAGGATACGGCTCCGTGGTACGCGCTGATGGACGTCCTTGCGTTTCCCTCGTACCGCGAGGGCCTGCCCAACGTCCCGCTGGAAGCCGCGGCGATGGGGGTCCCAACTGCCGGGTACGAGGCGACCGGGACCGTCGACGCCGTCGGACACGGTGAGGGGGGAACCCTCGTTCCTATCGGCGACGCCGACGCGCTCGCCCGCGCGCTCCTCCGCTACCTGGAGGACCCTGCCCTTCGGCGAGCGCATGGCCGAGCAGCACGCGCCCGGGTCGCACGCCTATTCTCGCATGAGAAGGTGTGGAAAGCGTGGCGAGACGAGTACAATAGGCTCCTCGCCCGGGCCGGCTCGTTTCCCGGGCGGGGGCGCAGAGCGTACGATGCCTGTTGAGCCCGGACACGTTCGCCGCCTCCGTCCGCGCGACGACTGCAAACGTGCCGCGAGGGGACGGAGCGCGACAACGCCGGCGCCTGGTAGGTCGAGCAGGAACCGAGCCTACGAGACCGTCAAGCGAGTGCTCGACGTCGGAGTCGCGGCGACGGCGCTCGCCGCGACCGTGCCCCTTCAGGCGCTCCTGGCTGGCGCCGTGCGGGCCACGATGGGAGCCCCCGTCTTCTTCCGGCAAGATCGGCCGGGTCTCCACGGAAGACCTTTCCAGCTCATCAAGTTGCGCACGATGCGGCCGCCGCGGCCCGGCGAGGATCCGCTCGCCAGCGACGCCGACCGCCTGACCGCGCTCGGGCGCTTCCTGCGGGCCACGAGCCTCGACGAGCTCCCAACCCTGTGGAACGTGCTCCGCGGCGAGATGAGCCTGGTGGGACCGCGCCCGCTGCTCATGGAATACCTCGAGCGTTACTCGCCCGAGCAGGCGCGTCGGCACGAGGTCAAGCCCGGAATCACCGGCTGGGCAGCCGTCAACGGGCGAAACGCCCTGAGCTGGGAGGAAAAGCTCGCCCTCGACGTCTGGTACGTGGACCATCGCTCGCTGTGGCTGGACCTGCGCATCCTGGCGAAGACAGCCGCAATCGTCCTGCTCCGCCGCGGCATCGCGCATCCGGGGACCGCGACCATGCCCGAGTTCCGCGGCACGCAAAGGCGAGGAGGCGGCCATGGCTGATCGCCTCCTCGTCTTCGGCGCGAGCGGGCACGGAAAGGTCGTCGCCGACGTCGCAATGGCAGCCGGCTGGGACGTCGTCGGTTTCGCCGACGACAATCCCGACCGAAAAGAGAGCGCCCTGCTAGAGATCCCCGTCGTAGCGATCGGGGTGGCGGAGGCCGTGCTCTTTTGCCGGCGAGAAGACGCGCACGCAATCGTGGGAATCGGAAACAACCAGGCGCGTCGCCAGGTTCAGAGTCGACTGCACGACGCCGGCGTAGCCGTCGCGACGCTTATTCACCCCCGAGCGATTCTGTCGCCCTCGGCGCGAGTCGGGACGGGGGCGGTGGTCGTCGCCGGCGCCGTGATCAATTGCGAGACAGTCGTCGGGCAAGGAAGCATCATTAATACCGGGGCGACGGTTGACCACGACTGTAGGCTCGGCGACTTCGTGCACGTCTCGCCCGGCGCCCACCTGGGCGGCACCGTCACCGTGGGAGATGATGCGCATATCGGCATCGGTGCCGTAGTCGTGAACAACGTCGGCATAGGGGCGGGATCGATCGTCGGAGCGGGCGCCGCCGTGGTGTCGTCGATTCCGGCCGGCGTCGTCGCCTACGGCGTCCCTGCTCGCGTGAGACGGAGCCTGCGACCGTGACTCGGATCTACCTTTCGCCGCCCCACCTCGGGACGCGCGAGCGCGAGCTTCTCCTCGAGGCGCTGGAGTCGAACTGGATCGCGCCGCTCGGACCGCAGGTCGAGGCGTTCGAGCGCGAGATGTGCGAACGCCTCGGCGGCGGTCATGCGGTCGCCCTGTCGAGCGGCACGGCCGGCCTGCACCTTTCGCTCGTCGTCCTCGGGATCGGTCCGGGTGACGAGGTGATCGTGCCCACTCTCACTTTCGCTGCGACAGCCAACGCGGTCGTATACACAGGCGCCCGCCCCGTGTTCGTCGATTGCACGGCGGACGCATGGACGTTGTCTCCGGATCTGGTCGAGGAAGAGCTTGACGCAGCCCGCCGAACGGGCCGGCGGATCAAGGCGGTGATCGCTGTCGACCTCTACGGCCACTGCGCCGACTACGATTTGTTGGAGCCTCTTTGCGCTCGCTACGGCGTGACCTTGATCGAAGACGCGGCGGAAGCACTCGGCGCTCGATACGGAGAACGGCCGGCGGGGACGTTCGGGGCAATGGGAGTGTTCTCGTTCAACGGCAACAAGATCATCACCACGAGCGGCGGCGGGATGCTCGTCTCTCGCCGCGCAGAGTGGATCGAGCGCGCCCGACATCTTGCCACACAGGCGCGCGAGCCCGTGATGCACTACGAGCACCGGGACATCGGATACAACTACCGGATGAGCAACTTGCTGGCCGCAATAGGTCGGGGCCAGCTCTCGGTGCTGGACGACCGGGTCCGCGCGAGACGGCGCGTGAACCGGCTCTATCGCGACCGACTTGGCGACCTGCCGGGACTCCGCTTTCTTCAGGAACAGCCTCGGAGTTTCTCGACCTTCTGGTTGACCTGCGCCACCGTGGACGCCGCTGCCTTCGGGGCGAGCCGCGACGACATCATCGCGGCGCTCGCGGCCGAGGAGATCGAAGCGCGACCGGTCTGGAAACCAATGCACCTGCAACCCGTATATCGCGGAGCGCGGACGGTGGGCGGGGCAACGGCAGCGCGGCTGTTTCACGACGGCATCTGCCTGCCGAGCGGAAGCAGCCTCGGCGACGACGACATCGCTCGCATTGCAGATCTCGTTCGGAGGTGCCATGGCGCATGAGCGCGAGGCCGAGGCAGCAGGCACCAGCCCGTCCCGAAAGCGTGCGCGGTCGCGCCGGGGTCCTATCTCGCTGCTAAGAGCTGGCACCAGCTCGATTCTCTTTTCCACGCTCATCTGTGCACCTCTCGCCATCGGCGGCGTGCACGAAGGCGTCCGCCTCGCGCTCTTCGTCGCGTGCGCGGTCGGGCTGTTCTTGCTCCTCGCCGAACGCCGCGCGGCGCACAAACCCTTCCCCGTGACGGTGCCTCTGTTGGCGCTCGGGGTCGCGGTCGCGGCGACGGCGCTGCATCTCGTCCCGCTCCCCCGCGGGCTGCTCGCCCTCTTGTCGCCCCAGGCAGCCGCGACCCTGGACGCCACGCTCGACTCTTGGCGCGCGCACGCGATTACCCTAGACCCGCCCGCTACGTGGCACGAGCTTGCCAAACTCGGCGCCTACCTTGCCTTCTTCGCCGTGGCATCCACATACGCCTCGCGCACCTATCGTCGTCGTCGGCTCATCGTCGCAGTCGCCGGTGTCACGACACTGGTGGCCGTCATCGGGCTCCTGCAGGCCGTCGCCGGAACGAACAAGATCTTGTTTTTCTACACGCCCGAGCAGGAGTGGGCTGCGCTCGTGAGGGGGACCTTCGTCAATCCGAACCACTTTGGCGCACTGATGTGCCTTGGCGCGCCCTGCGCACTCGTCGTCGGATTGCGCGAGCGCCGATCACGCGCGTGGGCGTTCGCGGCCACCGCCGTCATCAACGTCGCGGGAGTACTGTCGCTCAGTCGCGGCGCGCTAGTCGGGCTCGTCGTTGGGCAAGCGCTCGCCTTCTTGCTCGACCGGCGCCAGGCGAAGATGCGTGCTGTGCGCCCCTCGCGGGGCACAGCGTGGGCGCTCGGACTGGCAGTCGTGTGTGGCGTCGGCGCGGCGCTGGCGGTCGCGGGCGAAAAAGTCGGTCCCCAGATCGAAGCGCTTCCGGGACAAATCGCACGCAACGAAACCAAGGCGGATGTATGGGCCGCCGCGCTCCCGCTGGTCGCCAACTATCCCATTACCGGCGTCGGACGAGGTGCCTTCGAGCAGGCGTTCACCCGCGTTAGCGAACTCGCCGGGCGCCACAGGTACCCGTGGATCGAAAACATCTACCTTCAAACTGTCGTCGACTGGGGTGTGCCCATCGCACTGGTTTTGTGTGCGTTGGCCGCGTGGGGACTACGTCTCGCTGTGCGCCGGCTTGCGAACGAGCCGCTCGCGCCCGGCGCGCTGGCCGGCCTTGCCGCGCTCGCGGTCCACGAGGCTGTGGACTTCGCCATCGAGATCCCGGGCGTCGCGTTCCCGGCGCTCGCCGTGCTTGCTGTCGTCTTTGGACACCGTTTGACCGACGACGTTCGCGGACGACATCGCGCGCACGCGCGTAAGGTCTCGTTCGTAGTGCCGGTCGCCCTTCTCGGGGCGTCTACGATCGCGTTCGCCCGGCCGCTCGCGGACGAAGACGGCGCACGGGTGCGGGCGATCGCGCGCGACTTCGGACAGCCCGTCGAGCGCGTGCTCACCACCGCCCGCGCTGCCGCTTCGCGCCACCCGGCGAGCTATTTCATTTTCGCGGTGACGGCCGAGCGGCTCGCCACCGAGGGCCACCCGGAGACCATGCGCTGGCTGAACCGCGCGATCTTCCTCAACCCGAGTTATGCCCCGGCTCACATCCTGGCGGCCCGGGTGCTCGCGCGGACCGGGCGCAAGTCGCAGGCGTTGCTCGAGTATCGGCTCGCTCTACGTTATGCTTTCTACAAACGCCCCGTTCTCGAAGAGATTGCCCGAATCTACCCGGGTATCGAGGACCTTGTGTCGGCGACGCCGCACGACGCCCGCCACCTCGCCATGCTGGGCAAGTGGCTACGCTCGAAGCGCCGCATGGCGGATGCCGATCGCGCCTATCGAGAACTTCTCTCGATTGCGCCGACTGACGTGACGGCGTTGCGATCTCTCGTACAGCTCGCGCTCCAACGTCGCGATGCCGCCGCGGCACGTCGGTGGGTCGCGCGCTTGCGCGAGCAAGATCGCTCGCCGGCAGCCGGGCGACTCGAGGTCAGGGTACACCTGCTGTCTGGGGACGCGAGCGCCGCCGTCCGCGCGCTTGACGGTCTCGATCACACCGCGGAGACCTTCGCTCTCGAGATCGACGTTGCGACCGCGCTGGCGCGCTCGGGAAACCTCGACCAGGCACGCCGGTTGCTCGACCGAGCAACGCAACTGTACCAGCCGGGCCCCAAGGATCTCGCTCGCATCCACCTCGCGCGCGCCGAAATCGAAGCGCGCGCCGGAAACCCCCACCAGGCCAACTGGGAGCGCCAGACCGCGCGACGCCTGACCGGACAATGAACGCGCTGACCGCGCAACGACTCCAACACATCCGGCCGCACCCGCCTTCATCCGGCGAGCGCTGGTCCTGCTAGAATCCGCATCCACATGTCCGACGCGTCCCACAAGCCGCCGGCGTTTCTTGTCCGGCACCGCCTGCTCGTTGGCGCCGTAGCCAACGTGGTGTTACTCGGGGCGGCATACACCAGTGCGTTCCTCCTGCGTCTCGATCTGCGCATCCCTCCCCCGTATTGGGATACCTTCCTGGCTACGCTTCCGGTCGCGGTAGCCTTGCAGTACGCCGGGCTACACATGTTCAAGCTCACGCGGGGCTGGTGGCGGTACGTCGGCGTCGTGGACTTCGCCAACGCTGTCAAGGCCAGCGTGCTCGGTACGCTCGGGCTGGCGACCTATGTATTCCTCGTGCACCGCCACAGTTCCTACCCG
>RFGE01000130.1 GCA_003696105.1 Deltaproteobacteria bacterium
ACCGCGGTTCGGGGCACGGCTGGACCGCCACCGCGGGCGGCCGGTCGAGCCCGAGGTCGGCGATCGGGTCGAGGTCGGCCGACCCCGCGTGGGTGACCTCCGCGTCGGCGACCGGAGTCGGTGCGCCGTCCGCGTCGAGCGCGACGCCGCCGGTGACGAGCACGTCCCCGGACGGTAGGGCGACCGCCACGGCACCCCAGCGCGCGACCTGCAGGTCGCCGGCGCGCGCCAGCTCGCCCGACGTCGCGTCGTAGCGGTACGCGGCCCGGACCGGACAGGCCAGCGGGCCGGAGTCCGGGCACAGGCCACCGCCGCCCGCGATCAGCGCTCCGCCGTCGGCGAGCGACACGGCGGCCGGCAGCAGAGCCGGGGCGGCGCCGCCGTCGACCGGCAGCGGCGCGTGGGTGGTGACCGCGCCGGCGTCGATGCGCTCGGCGAACGGCTCGACCAGGCCGGCCGCTCCGCCGTCGCCGAGGGCGACTCCGCCCGCCACGACCAGGCCGCCGCCGGCGACCGCCGCCGCCGCATGCAGCGCGCGGCTCGCCGGCGGCGCGTCGGGGTCGGCGAACGCCAACGTCGACGACACCGGCGGGGTCCCGAGCAGCAGCATCTCGCCAGCCAGCGCGCCGCGCTGCGCCGGCGGCGCGTCCAGATGGCCACCCCACAGCACCACGCGCCCCGGCGCGACCGGCGTGGCGGTGCCTCCGTAGCGGGGCGTCACCAGGTCCGCGGAAAACGCGGCCAGCCCCGTGTCCGGGTCGAGCCCCTCGACGGTGAGCGCCGGTGTCGTACGGGCCGCGTCGGCCCAGCCGCCGGCGATCACCGGCGGCGCGGCGCCGGCGGCGGTCACGGCCGCCATCAGCCGCGGCGTGACCTCGCCCGGCCCGGCCGCTTCGACGGCAATCTGCGAGGAGGCCGGGTCGTAGCGCAAGATTTCGGTCGGCGCGCCGACGGCGGCAGGCGCCGGCACGATCGGCAGGGGCGCGCCGTCGTCGGGCGCCGTGAGAACCGGACTCGCCGCCGGGTCGCCGCGGACGGTGACGCCGCCGAACACGGCGATGCGCACGCTTCCATCGGGGTCGACGCCGAGCACCGTCGCCCCGTGCAGCGCGCGCGCCGACAGGCCGGCCGCGGGCACCGGGCGGAAGCTGCCGCCGTCGTACAGGTCGACCGACGCCGACGCGTAGCCGTCGGCCCCCACGATGCGATCGAGCCCGCCGATGAGCAGCGCACCGCCGCCCGGCAGGGGCACGGCCGCGTGCAATGCGCGCGGTGCGGTGCCCCGGCGCAGCGTGCAGCCGAACGCGCCGCGCGGTGTGACGAACAGGCGCACCTCGCCGGCCGCCGTCAGGTCGACCTCCCGCGCCGCGCCCACACCGGCGAGCGCGCCGCCCTCGTCGTACACCTCGGCGAACACCTCCACCCGGTCGTCACCGGCCGGGACGGCGACCACCCGGCCGGCGTCGGACACCACGGCGTCGCACACCAGCGGGCCTCCGCCGGCGATCCGGAACGACAGGCGGACCGAGGCGGGACGCGGCCACAGCGGGACCGGCTCGGCCGGTTCCGCGCAGCGGCCGGAGAAGTCCAGCGGCGGGGGGCCGTGCAGGCGGAAGGCGATCGTCGGCGACAGCGGCTCGTCCCCGCACGCCCACAGGGCCACCGCGGCGCCGATCGCAGCCGTCAGGTGCGCGAAACGATTGCGATTCGGGGAGAATGTGCGGCTTGACACCGGCGTGATGCGTGGGCTATCCATGCCCGGTCTTTTCCACGACTGGCCGAGCGGCCGGGGGTGCGCGGCAGCGCGCGCAGTCTAGCGTACCCCGGATTTCAAAGGAGGCGCACCATGCGTGAGGTAGTGATCGTCGGCGGAGCCCGGACTCCGATCGGCAGTTTTCTCGGCGCCCTCGCGCCGGCGAGCGCGACCGAGCTGGGCTCGACCGCGATCCGTGCGGCGCTCGACCGAGCCGGCGTGTCCGCCGACGCGGTGGACGAGGTCTACATGGGCTGCGTGCTGCCGGCCGGCCTCGGCCAGGCGCCGGCGCGGCAGGCGGCGCTGGGCGCGGGCCTGCCGCAGGGCGTGCCGTGCACCACCGTCAACAAGGTGTGCGGCTCGGGGCTCAAGACCGTGCTGCTCGGCGCGCAGGCGATCGCGACCGGCGACGCGGACGTGGTCGTCGCCGGCGGCATGGAGTCGATGTCCAACGCGCCGCATCTGGCGCGCGGGGTGCGCACCGGTCACAAGATGGGCCCGCTCACCCTCGACGACCACATGGTCAAAGACGGCCTGTGGGACGTCTACAACGACATCCACATGGGCTCGTGCGCCGAGCTGTGCGCCCGCGAAAAGGCCATCTCGCGGCAAGAACAGGACGAGTTCGCGGCCGAGAGCTACCGCCGCGCCCTCGCCGCTCAGCAGTCCGGCGCGTTCGCCGACGAGATCGTCCCGGTGACCGTGCGCACGCGCAAGGGCGAGGTCGTCGTGTCGGTCGACGAGGAGCCGGGCCGCGGCAACATCGAAAAGCTGCCGTCGCTGCGCACCGCGTTCGACAAAAACGGCACGGTCACCGCCGGCAACGCGTCGTCGCTCAACGACGGCGCCGCGGCGGTCGTGTTGATGGCCAAGGAGGTCGCCGACGCGCGCGGCGTCGCGCCGCTGGCCACGATCGTCGCCAGCGCGCAGCACGCGCAGGCGCCCGAGTGGTTCACCACCGCTCCGGCCGGCGCGATCCGCAAGGCGTGCGACCGAGCCGGCTGGAACCCCAAAGACGTCGACCTGTGGGAGATCAACGAGGCGTTCGCGGTCGTGTCGCTCGCCAACCTGCGCGAGCTGGGACTCGACCCGAATCGCGTCGACGTCCACGGCGGCGCGGTCGCGCTCGGCCACCCGATCGGCGCGTCGGGGACGCGCATCCTGGTGACGCTGCTGTACGCGATGCGCGCGCGCGACGCCCGCACCGGCGGCGCGTCGCTGTGCATCGGCGGCGGCGAGGGCATCTGCCTGTTGGTGCGGCGATGACGGCGACGGCTGCGAGCGACGTGCGCACGGTCGGCGTCGTCGGCGCCGGCCAGATGGGCCGCGGCATCGCCCAGGTCGCGGCGCAGTCGGGGATCGACGTGCGGCTGCTCGATGCCTCGCTCGAGTTGGCCGAGCGGGGGCGCGATCGCATCGGCCGCGACCTCGATCGACTGGTCGCCAAGGGCAAGATGTCGGCCGAGGATCGCGACGCGATCGTCGCGCGCATCCAGCCGATCGGCGACTACGCGCCGCTGGCCGACTGCGAGTTCGTGATCGAGGCGGCGCCCGAACGCGAGGATCTCAAGCTCGACATCTTCCGCAAGCTCAGCGAGGTGGCGCGCGAGGATGCGATCTTGGCGTCGAACACGTCGTCGATCTCGATCACCAAGCTCGGCGCGCAGACGCGCCGGCCCGATCGCGTCATCGGTATGCACTTCATGAACCCGGTGCCGGTGATGAAGCTCGTCGAGATCGTGCGCGGGTTGCCGACGAGCGACGCGACCGTCGAGGCGACGACCGCTCTGGCCAAGCGGTTCGGCAAGATCACGATCGGCGCGCGCGACATCCCCGGCTTCATCGTCAACCGCGTGCTGATCCCGCTGTTGAACGAGGCCTGCTACGCGCTGTACGAGGGGCTCGGCACCGTCGAGGACATCGACACCGGCGTCAAGCTCGGCCTCAATCACCCGATGGGGCCGCTCGAGCTGGCGGACCTGATCGGGCTCGACACGTGCCTGGCGATCGCCGAGGTGCTGCACCAGGAGCTCGGCGACGACAAGTACCGCCCGTGCCCGCTTTTGCGCCAGTACGTGGCGGCCGGCTGGCTCGGCCGCAAGACGCGGCGCGGGTTCTACGAGTACGACGACAGCGGCAACATCATTCGGAGGGATCGGTGAGCGACTATCAGACGATCCGGCTCGAGCGGGACGGGTACCTGGCGACGATCACGATCAGCCGGGAAAAGCAGCTCAACGCACTCAACAGCCAGGTGCTCAGCGAGCTGCACGCGGCCGTGGCGGAACTCGAACTCGACGCCGCCGTGCGCGTCGTCGTGGTCACCGGCGCGGGCGACAAGGCGTTCGTCGCCGGCGCGGACATCGCCGAGATGGTCGACATGGACCCGGCGCAGGCTCGCCCGTTCGCCGAACTCGGCGGCGCGCTCGGCCACGCGATCGAGACGTCGGCCAAGGTGTACATCGCGGCCGTCAACGGGTTCGCGCTCGGCGGCGGCTGCGAGCTGGCGCTGTGCTGCGACTTCATCTACGCGTCGTCGAAGGCGCGCTTCGGCCAGCCCGAGGTCAAGCTGGGCGTCATCCCGGGGTTCGGCGGCACGCAGCGGTTGCCGCGCCGGGTGGGCGTGGCCAAGGCCAAGGAGCTGGTGCTCGGCGGCGGGATGATCGACGCGCAGGAGGCGCTGCGCATCGGCCTGGCCGACAAGGTGGTCCCGCCCGAGGAACTGATGGCCGCGTGCCGCGCGATCGCGGACCAGATCGCCGCCAACGGGCCGCTGGCGGTCGCCGAGGCCAAGAAGGTCATCCATCAGGGCCAGTCGATGGCGCTCGAACACGCGATCGCGCTCGAGCAGCGGGCGTTCGCGGAGCTGTTCATCACCGCCGACCGGGCCGAGGGGATGCGCGCGTTCCTCGACAAGCGGCCCGCCAACTTCGAGGGCAAGTAAGTGCAGTTCCAGTTCACCGAGGAGCAGCAGTTCGTCCAGAGGATGGCGCGCGAGTTCGCGCGCAACGAGGTGTTGCCGCGCGCGCCGGCGATCGACCGCGAGCACGCGCACCCGCGCGACCTCGTCGCGAGGATGGCCGAACTCGGGCTGATGGGCGTCGCGGTCCCGGAGGAGTACGGCGGCGCCGGCCTCGACACGGTGTCCTACGTGCTCGCGATGGAGGAGGTGTCGCGGGCGTGCGCGTCGACCGGCGTGATCATGAGCGTGAACAACTCGCTCGTGTGCGACCCGATCCTCAAGTTCGGCACCGAGGAACAAAAGCGCCGGTGGCTCGTGCCGCTGGCGCAGGGCGAAAAGCTCGGTTGCTTTTGCCTGTCGGAGCCGGAGGCCGGCTCGGACGCGGCGGCCCAGACGACCGTCGCCGTGCGCGACGGCGACGCGTACGTGCTCAACGGCGTCAAGAACTGGATCACCAACGGGCCGGTCGCGGACGTCGCCGTGCTCATGGCGATGACCGACAAGGCCGCCGGCCATCGCGGCATCACCGCGTTCATCGTGCCGATGGACGCGCCGGGCGTGCGCTGCGGGCCGCCCGACGACAAGCTCGGGATTCGCGGGTCGAAATCGTGCCAGGTGTTCCTGGAGGATGCGCGCATCCCCGCCGACCAGGTGCTCGGCGAGGTCGGCCAGGGCTTCAAGGTCGCGATGAGCACGCTCGACGGCGGCCGGATCGGCATCGCCGCGCAGGCCATCGGCATCGCGCGCGCGTGCCTCGAGGAATCGCTCGACTACGCAGTGCAGCGCAAGACCTTCGGCAAGCCGATCGCCGAGCATCAGGCGATTCAGTGGAAGCTGGCCGACATGGCGGCCGACGTCGACGCGGCGCGCCTGATGACGCTGCGCGCGGCGCTGCTCAAGGACCGGGGCGTGCGGTTCTCCAAGGAGGCGGCGATGGCCAAGCTGTTTGCGGCCGACGCGGCGAACCGGATCGCGCGCGAGGCGGTGCAGGTGTTCGGCGGCAACGGCTACGTGACCGAGTATCCGGTCGAGCGGCACTTCAGGGACGCGAAGATCACCGAGATCTACGAGGGGACCAGCGAAATTCAGCGGCTCGTGATCGCGAACTGGCTGTTTCGCGACTGAGCGCGCCGCGCGGAGGACGGCATGCGCGCGTGGATTGCAGCGGTAGGGATGATCGGGGTGTGGGCGACGGCGTGCGGCGGCAGCCAGCAGCCGGAGCGGGAGCCGCCGCCGCCGCCGCCGGACGCGGCGCCCGCGGCCTACGACGACGTGGACGATACCCTGGTCGATCCGATGACGATCGACGAGATCAACCTCGCGCTCGAGCGGCGCGCGCCGCAGGTGTCGCGTTGCTACGCGCGCGCGATCGAGTCCGGCGCGCTGCCGCGCACCGCCAAAGGCGTCGTCGTCGTCGAACTCACGATCGCGCGCGACGGTTCGCCGCAGGACGTGCACGTGTTGCCGGCGTCGACCCTCAAGGCGCCGCCGCTGGCCGACTGCGTGGTCCGCGAGATCCGGGACGCGCGGTTCCCGTCGCTGCCCAAGCCGCTGCCGATGACCTACAGCTACAAGCTCGAGAGGGACTACTGAATGACGATCGGGTTGCGAACCCGCGCGCTTGCGTGGCTGATCGCCGGCGTCGCCGGCTGCGGCGGATCGGCGCCGCAGGCGGACGACACCACGCCGGATCCGCCGCGCGAACGCGTGGTCGCCGAGCACGTGCCGAGCCTGCACGACGACGCCGCCGACGACGACCCGGAGGACGCCGAGGAGGGGTTCGAGGTCGCCGGCACCAAGGGGCACCTGGACCCCTACGACATCGAGCGCGGAATCGAGCCGCACCAGGGGGCGCTCACCGACTGCTTCATGGCGGCGGCGCGGCGCGACCGCTACCTCGGCGGCGACGTGGTGCTGGCATTCGTGGTCGCGCCGTCGGGCGCGGTCAAGTCGGTGCGCCTCGCCGACAGCACGCTCGGGTCCTGGCAGGTCGAGCGTTGCCTGATCGACGTCGCATCGAAGATGACGTTCCGCAAGCCGCGCGGCCGCGGCGACGCGGACTTCACCGTGCCGCTGTCGTTCACCGCATCGCGCGCCGTCCGGTGGCTCGACGAGGAGGCCGCGCTCGCCGAGGTCGGCGACGCGGTAGCCGACCTGTCCGCGTGCGGGGCCGCGCCGCGGGTGCGCGTCACCCTGTACGTCGGCCCGCGCGGCAAGGTGCGGTCGGTGGGGTTCGGCGAGCCGGACGCCCCGGTACCGGCGGACTGGAAGGACTGCGCCGCCGCGGCGGCCGCCGCGTGGCAACTGACGGATCCGCGCGGTCAGATCGTAAAGTTGTCGTTCGTAACTGAGCCGTGAGGAACTCGTGAACCTCGAGCCGACCGAAGAGCAGCAGTTGATCCAGCGCACCGCGCGCGAGTTCGCCGAGCGCCGCCTCGCCCCCGCCGCCGCCCGCCGCGACGTCGACGAGACGTTCCCCGCCGACGAGTTGGCGGAGATCGCGGGGCTCGGCCTGATGGGGGTCGCCGTGCCGGAGGCGTACGGCGGCGCCGACGCCGGCGCGGTTGCCTTCGCGCTCGCGATGATGGAGCTGGCGCGTGCCGACGCGTCGGTGTCCGTGGCGGTGTCGGTGACGAACATGGTCGCCGAGCTGATCTGTGCCGCGGGGACCGACGAGCAAAAGCGCGAGCACGTGCCGAAACTCGTCGGCGGCGACTACCTGTGCGGCGCGTTCGCCCTGTCGGAACCGCAGAGCGGGTCGGACGCGGCGGCGCTCGAGACGCGGGCCGAGCGCATCGACGGCGGCTGGCGGCTGTTCGGAACCAAGCAGTGGATCACCAGCGGCGATCGCGCGGGATTGATGGTGGTGTGGGCCAAGACGGATCGCGGCGCCGGCCACCGCGGGATCACCGCGTTCCTCGTGCGCCGCGGCACGGCCGGGGTGACGGTCGCGAACCTCGAACACAAGATGGGCCTGCGCGGGTCGACCACCGCGCAGATCGTGCTCGACGGCTGCGAAGTGCCCGACTCCGACGTACTCGGCGAGGTCGGCGGCGGGTTCAAGCTCGCGATGCAGGCGCTCGACGGCGGCCGGATCGGCATCGCGTCGCAAGCGGTCGGCATCGCGAGCGCCGCCCTCGACGCCGCGATCCGCTACGCCAAGGACCGGGTCGCGTTCGGCGTGCCGATCGCCAAGCACCAGGCCATCGGCAACATGCTCGCCGACGCGGCGACCGGCGTGGACGCGGCGCGGCTGTTGGCGCTGCGGGCCGCGTGGCGCAAGCAGCAGGGGCTGCCGTTTACCAAGGAGGCGTCGATCGCCAAGGTGTTTGCGTCCGAAAAGGCGATTCGCGCTTGCGACGTGGCGATTCAGGTGCACGGCGGCTACGGCTACACGCGCGACTTCCCGGTCGAGCGCATGTATCGAGATGCGCGCGTCACGACCATCTACGAGGGGACGAGCGAGATCCAGCGCATCGTGATCGCGCGCCACCTGGTCAGGGAGATCGCATGACTCGCAAGGTTCGCATCCTGGTCGCGAAACCGGGCCTCGACGGCCACGACCGCGGCGCCAAGGTCGTCGCGCGCGCGCTGTCGGATGCCGGCTACGAGGTGATCTACACCGGGTTGCACCAGACGCCCGAGATGATCGCGGCGGCGGCGGTGCAAGAGGCGGTCGACGCCGTCGGCCTGTCGATCATGTCGGGTGCGCACATGACGCTGTTTCCGGCCGTCCTCGATGCGCTCAAGAAGCGCGGCGCGGACGACGTGTTGGTGTTCGGCGGCGGGATCATTCCCGACGAGGACGTCGCCAAGCTCAAGGCGATGGGAGTGGCCGAGATCTTCAAGCCGGGCGCGTCGACGCAGGAGATCGTCGATTGGGTCGAAAAGTACGTGCGCCCGCGCACCGACTGATCGGCGCGATCGCGGTGGCCGGCGCGGCGTGCGCCGGCACGGCTGCGGAGCATCGCGCGCCGGGGGCGGAGTCACGGGTCGCGGCCGGGCGGGCGGCGGCGGACGCGGCCGATGCCGGGCGGGGCGGCACCGACCGCGAGGCCGAGCAGGTCGCCGCCATCGAGTGGGCCGTGCGGCAGACGGCTGCGGCGGTGCACCTGTGCTACAAGCGCGCGCTCGCCGACGACTTTCGCCGCGAAGGGCGCGTCGTCGTCGACATCGTGTTTTCCGGTGGCGCACCGCGAGTCGAGGTGGTGCGCGACGCGACCCATTCGGCCAAGCTGCGCAGCTGCCTGGTAGCGACGTTCAGCGAGCTGCCGTGGCCGCCGGTGTTCAACGCGGGCGACCGGGTTCAGCTGCCGCTGTCGTTCGTCGCGCCGCCGGCGCAGTACACGGTGTGGCGCCGCGACGTCGACGAGCGCGACGTGGCTCCCGGCGCGGTCGCGCAGGTCGTGGTCGACGAGCGCAACACCGGCAATCCGGCGGCCTCTCTCACGTACCTGCGGTTGGCGCCCGGCGCGGCCCTGCCGGCGCATCGCGCGGCGTCGACCGCGCTCGTATACCTGGTGCAAGGGCGCGCCGCGGTCGTCGACGCGAGCGGCCGGCACCGCCGCTTCCTGGCGGCCGGGGACGCCGTGTATGTGCCGCCCGGGGCGGCACTGGGGCTCGCGGCGGAGCCCGGCGGCGCCGAGTTTGTCGTCGCGTACGCGCCGGCGGGCCCGGAGCAGCGATTCGACGGCGGCGCGTCGGCGGGCGATGCGGGGGCCGCCGCGCGCGGAGGGGCGCGCTGGCTCGCGGTCACCGGCGCCGACCTACCGCGGCATCCGGTCGCCGGCGGCGCCGCGGAGGTCGCGATCTATTTCGACGCCGCGCGCGCCGGCGACGGCCGCGCGTCGCTCGATCGGATTTCCGTCCGCCCGGGGGCGCGGCTTCCGGCCCACGTCCACGCGGACGCCACCGAAGTGGTCTATCTTCTCGACGGTGGCGGCGAGGTCGAGGTCGCCGGCGAGCGCTACCCGGTCGGCCCGCACACGGCCGTCCAGATCCCGGCGGGCACACCCCACGCGTTTTACGCCGATCCGGATCGAGGCGCGACCGCCGTCCAGATCTACACCCCCGCCGGACCCGAGCAGCGATTCAAACCATGACCGAACGAGCCCAGCGAGTCCTCGCCGGCGACGCGCGCGCCGGCGCGCAGTTGATGCGCGATCTCGACGACGCGGTGCCGAGCGCCATCGCCGACCTCAAGGCGCTGTACGCGCACACCGGGCGTGCCTACATCGTCGGGGTGACCGGCAATCCAGGCGCCGGCAAGTCGACGGTCGTCGACGCGATGATCGCCCGCTATCGCAAGGCGGGGCACCGCGTCGGCGTGGTCGCGGTCGATCCGACGTCGCCGTTTTCCGGCGGCGCGATCCTCGGCGATCGCATCCGCATGCAGCGCCACGCGACCGACGACGGCGTGTTCATCCGGTCGCTGGCGACCCGCGGCCACCTCGGGGGGCTGTCGCGGTCGACGTTCGACGTCGTCGACGTGCTCGACGCGATGGGCTACGACCGCATCCTGGTCGAGACGGTCGGCGTCGGCCAGGATGAGATCGACGTGATGAAGGCCGCGCACACCGCGGTCGTCGTGACCGTGCCCGGCCTCGGCGACGACATCCAGGCGATCAAGGCGGGCATCCTCGAGATCGCCGACGTGTTGTGCGTCAACAAGGCCGATCGCGAGGGGGCCGATCGGGCGGTGCGCGACCTGATGCACATGCTCGAGCTGCGGGCCGCCGATGGCGGCCGGCGCGACGTCGAGATCGTCAAGACGATCGCCACGCGGGGCGATTCGGAGGACTCCGGCATCGCCGAGCTGATGGCGGCGATCGAGCGCCACCGCGAGCGGGAAGGCGAGGGCGGGCAGCGGCGACGGGTGCGCCAGCGCGCCGCCGCGCACGTGGCCGAGCTGGTGCGCACGATGCTCGCCGACCGCGCCAAGGCCGTCGTCGCGGCGCGGGGTGGACTCGACGCCGTCGCCGAGGAGGTCGCCGAGCGGCGCCGCGATCCCTACACCGCCGCCGAGTCGATCGTCGCCGG